>JAKAKQ010000163.1 GCA_021813425.1 Nitrospirota bacterium | reverse complement strand
ATATGTTACGGTCTCGAACTATCCCGGCACAACTGTTGAAGTCTCTTATGGAAATATAAGTCTGGACAGCAAGAAATTCCTTGTAGTGGATTCACCCGGCGTAAACAGCCTGATCCCGATGAGCGAGGACGAACGCGTTACAAGGGACATATTACTGAAAGAAGAGCCGGCAGGCATTATCCTTGTTGCCGACTCAAAAAACCTGAAAAGGGCGCTAATGCTCCTTATACAGGTTTCCGAGATGGGACTGCCGTGTGTCCTTGCCCTTAATATGGAAGATGAAGCAAAGGCAAGGGGCATCGAACTTGATTACAAAAAATTAGAGGAATTGCTGGATATTAAGGTGATCGCTACTGTAGCCCCACAGAAAAAAGGTATATCCAAACTGAAAGACTCCCTTCTTTCTCCAAGGAGGCCGAGGATCGAAACAGATTATGGCAAGGTCATTGAGGCTTATGTTGAGAAGATATCTGCTTTGCTGATTGATTCCCATATCTCAAAAAGATCTATCGCCCTTATGATCCTTTCAGGTGATGAGAGCCTGAAAGGCTGGTGCATGGCAAACCTCGATAAGGAAAAAATAGCCAGGATCGAAGACCTGAGGGACGAAGCCCAGACCAGGTTCAAGGAGCCTGTATCCAACATAATCGCTAATAAGAGGATTGAGACAGCAGAAAAGATAGTTGAGAAGGTTTTTAAAAAAGGGGAGCAGAAGGCAGGTCATATTGCACAATGGCTTGGAAAGTGGTCCATGCACCCTTTCTGGGGGATATTTTTCCTTATTTTAATGCTTTTCCTCTTTTATGAATTTGTCGGGGAATTCGGCGCCGGCATACTTGTGGATTTCTTCGAAAATACCATTTTTGGCGTATATCTGAGTCCGGGGATAGAGAAGGTTGTAAGGTATGTTATACCTTATGTCTTTTTGCAGGACCTGTTTGTCGGACAGTACGGCCTTTTTACCATGGCGCTGACATATGCAGTGGCTATAATCCTCCCGATTACTGCAACATTTTTTATTGCATTCGGCCTTCTTGAAGACAGCGGTTATCTGCCGAGAATCGCTGTGCTTACAAACAGCATTTTCAAAAAAATAGGCCTGAATGGAAAGGCTGTGCTTCCGATGGTGCTCGGGCTTGGCTGCGGCACAATGGCAACAATGACAACAAGGATTTTAGAGACAAAAAGAGAGAGGATAATAGCGACATTTCTTATCGCGCTTGCCATACCGTGTTCAGCACAGTTAGGTGTAATACTTGGAATGCTCGGTCCATATCCTGCCAAAGTGGCATTTTGGTGGCTTGGCACCCTGCTTTTCATCCTTCTGCTTACAGGTTATATAGCATCGAAGGTAGTCCCCGGGGAAAATGCCGATTTTTTCCTTGAGCTTCCACCGATCAGGCTCCCGAGGATGGGCAACATCCTTATGAAAACACTCGGCAGGATCGAATGGTATCTTAAAGAGGCCGTCCCCCTTTTTCTGTTAGGCACCTTTATCCTTTTCATCCTCGACAGGTTCAGGATATTAGGCTGGTTAGAGGCGTTTGCTTCTCCGGTCATAGTAAACCTTCTGGGCCTTCCTGAAAAGACAACAGGGGCGTTCCTTATGGGTTTTTTGAGAAGGGATTACGGCGCAGCAGGACTCTTTGACCTTTCAAAACAGGGGCTTTTAAACGAAGACCAGGTTATTGTGAGCATAATAACGCTTACGCTCTTCGTCCCCTGCCTCGCGAGCTTTTTCATGATAATTAAAGAGAGGGGCTCCAGAACGGCCCTCCTTATGTTCTCGATGATAACAACCTTTGCCCTCCTCGTGGGAGGAGGGGTGAATTTTATATTAAGGTTGTTTTAAATTTACCTGTTAATCTGCGTATAAGATAGAAAACCTTGAGTGGTCTGTAGGGTCTGTTATAGACTCTGCCAGCATCTCTATCCGGTGGAGGTAGGGGTTATGGGGCGGGCTCAAGGTCCCTTTAGGCTCATCAACCCCTCTCCCATAAAGCAAGCCTGGCCCACTGCCTTTGTAGGAATTGCCTTTGACGGTATTTATTATCTTTGCGAATATCCTGTACTGTGGGGCGGCCGGCGGCAGAGGTAGTTCAAAAACCATATCAGATGCATATTTCCCATTAGCCAGGAATAAGGGATTGACAGGGTCAAGCGATATTTCTCCGCCCCCTTCATCGCATGAAGAATCCCAGTCAACAGTCGCATTGCATATTTTGTCACACCGGCATGTGCGCGCCCCCCCGGCATCAAGGTCTATATTCTTTGTCGGATCAGGGATCCTTCCATCAGGCAGCATGATCGAATAGTTGCACTGACAACCCAAGGTAAAAGGATTGCCAGCGTTATTTATCATGGGTATGTCCGGAATTCTTCCCGATTCCTTCGGGCCACTAATTGGGATATCAAGAGACCCCTTGGCTGCCTCTTCTGCCGACCTGTAGATCCTCTGGTGGCCTGATATCCGGGTGGACTGGGTTATCATATATATAAGGGCAGATACCATCGCAAGGGAGATTAATGAAAGTATCAGCACCATCACAAGGGCGATCCCGTTTTCGTTTCCAAGGATTCTTACTTTCTCATTTTTTAATGTTTTCATGGTCGTTCACCTCAGGTTATATGGCTGTATTATCATTGTATATACCTTCCACCTGTATCTCTGATAGTCAGTGATATTTGCGGCGAGGTCAAAATCTCCTCCCAGACAAGTTGCATCCCCGACATGTATGCATGTTGGACACGCGCCCGGACATGCATTATTGTAAGGCGCTGCAGGAGACCCGGTAAAATTATTAAAGACGTAATCAGGGTCTTTCTGTCCTTCCTGTGCAAGTATGAATACCCTGATCTCCTTGAGCCTCTTCCTTATCGCAGAAGCGTCCATCCCTGCAAGAGAATTGCTGGTTGTATCCAGTTCACCGTCCTCATTCGTGTCAAGGCCGAAGTACATCTGCATGTCGGCAACGCAGTCAAGGAGCTGGTATTCCGTGAGGTTGCCATCAGTGTGGTTGACAACTCCCTTGTAAAGTATGCCTGTGCCGTTATTAGGGTTATTAGTAGGGTTTCCCGCAGCGCACCTCTGCGGCAGGCTGTTGGCAGTGGTAGGTTTTCTTACATAAAAATCAGCCCTGTTAAATGGCATCCTCGGGGCTGTTCCATTAGGGCTTATCCCGTATATCAGATATGTATTGTTGGAATATATCACAGGTAAAAATCCGCCGGCCGGAGGGAAAGCCGTATAACAGGTGGCTCCATCATTCTGAAGCACTACATAATCCTTTCCGTCGATCATCTTTATAACAATTATATTATCCCCAGCCTGCAGATCATCCCCTGAGCCGGCCCAGTTAACCGGCAGATCAATTATTTCGTCGTAGTTTGATTGAGATGTGAAGTTCTGGGACGCCTCGTTCATCGCGATATTCGTTGCCTTTATCGCAATTACATCCGAGCCGTTAAACCCTATGTTATCTTCAAAGACAACAGCCCTCGGCGGGTTGCTGTTTGCACCGCCGTTGTCATCATTTAAAAGAGTATCGACCCATGGTGTTGTCCCGTCATTTTGGGCCTCATTATAATTAATGCCGTTAAGGACCCACGGCAGGCCGAAACCTGCCTTCTGTATCTCGCTCCTGAAATATTCGAGATTGACATTGCCTTCAATATTGCTCTCTGCTATCCTTGACTGCTGTTTGAACTGTGTCAGCATGGTTGTGAATATATTGGAGGCCGCAACTATAACGAGCACGAAAATGACCATCGTTATCATAAGCTCAACCATTGTAAACCCGTCCTGTTTTCTTATCATCATCATGCCGCCTCTCCTAATCACTATGGACTTATCATTGTAACCATTGTGTATGTAGTAAGCTCATTCCTGTACATATATGAAACCTGCACAGAAACCTGTTTTCTTAAAATATCCCCAAGGGCAATGGAATCGGTGATTATCCTGCATACATTATACTGTATTGGCGCCTGCTGGTTCCTGAAATACCTTTGCTGAGGCGAGTTAGGGCTTGGATTACAGGCGCCGACAGTGTCCACCAGGTTAACGAAACTCTCGGTCCTGGCCTGTGTAATATCATCTACTGCTATCTGCACTGCGGCGTCCCTGACCTCGTTCCGCACATTACTCTCGATGCTCAGGATAGCTGCCTGCAGGAGGCCCAGAAAGACAAAAAGAAGCACAACAAGGGCTATCATCACCTCTACGAGGGTCACACCCCTGTTATTTCCTGATACCCTGTTATTTTCTGATACAATGGGTCGCATTGCAATCTCCTATGTTCTGAGAGTCTAATTTTCCTACACTTATCCTTGTCGGGGCTATTACCATACAGTCATAATCCGGATCGCTGTCCGACATCCCGTCTCCGTTGAAATCAGTAAATATGCAGACGGTCCCTCCAAGCGGTAGACTTTCTACCAATGTAGTCCCGTCTCTTTTCATGATGACTAACCCCGGCAAATTCGTAGTTATCGCATAATCAACAGATTTAGGGAATGTCGGGAGTATTGTACTTCCGGGCACAGCATCGATTGCCCCGTAAATAACAGATGAATCCCATACATTGCCCGTATCCTGGGCGATCCTGTACCTGCCCTGTCCTGCAGGCGGCAGAGGGAGATTGAAATCGAGAAAATAAGCACGGTTTTTCTGATATGCCAGGGTCCTGGCCTCCAGCACGTCTGATTGCATGTCCTTGATGACCTTTTCGGTCTTGTATTTCTGCATCCAGTTGCGGTACGAAAAACCGAGCGCAATGGCAAGAATGCCGACTATCGTTACAGTGACCATAAGCTCGATTAATGTAAAGCCGTTGTTTTTCATTTTTTCCTTATATGCAATATCAGGTTGCTTCCTTCCGGAGGTATAGTTATGGCAGGCGAATCCTCAGGGGGCAGACCCACCATCGGAGGGGTCCTCCTCTTAGCCTTTTCGGTCAATGCCGATTTTAAATCGACCTCCTCGATAGCCCCTGAAGACACCTGCATAAGGACCTTCCCAACTATACTATCCGCAACCGAACTTGCCCTGGCATATTGCATAGCCCACAGATAAGTGCTCCCGCCGTACTCACAGAGTTCGAGTCCCGGAGACATAGTGGCAAAAAATACAATCCCTATCCGGGTAGGGGACGGCGTGGATGTAAGCCGTTCAGGCGTATCCAGATCTATGAACCATCCATTTGCCGCATCAGCGGCCAAACCGGTCAATGTTGCGTTGTCAAAGACGCCGACCGCTCTCGGGTAATCGCTTATAGGGACCGAGCACTCCTTGCAGAACTGTGAATCGGGGTCAGTAGTGCATGTCGGGTCTGCTATAAGGACAGTGGCGTCCCTCAGGCAGGGGTCCTTAATCCCGTAAAGCCTGCGAGGGGGATTAGGGACACCAAGGTCATCATCCTTAAAAAAGTATCTGCCTGTGCCGAAAAACAGCCACCCTGCATCAGGCGGAAGACCCTTGCTTGGATAATGTGCAATATGCCCGACAGGCGCTGAAACAGGCCCTATGTTGTCTATAACTTTGCTCCATCTCCAGTTTGCAGGATTAAGGGCAGTGGCCCCGCCGGCAGTTATATCGGCGCCTGAGAGATCTTCCCTTGTTATGATCCTTAGGACCCCTCCCTGATTCCATTTTGTGCTTGCGACAGGCGGATTATCCTCTGCCTTTAAGTAACCGAAATACAGGGCGTCGTCCTGATAATCTAAGTCATAATCTATATTGGCCCTTTTAATAGATGAAGCAAAGGCATATTGTATGCCTGTGTCCAGAACAGGCGCTGCAGGCAGTCCTGTCTTAAGGTCAAGGATAAACACCTTGAGCGTCTGGTCTGAAAAACCCTTGAATTCATGTTTGTTAGTATCTATCGGGCCTGTAGGCCCTGATGCAAATACAGCAAACCACCTACCGTTTTTATTTATGTTGGCCTTACTTATGCCGCCCTGAACATCCCTTGCATTTATCCTGATAAATGAAGGCCCTGATGTTGAAAATCCGAGATCAGGGTGTGTGAATTCCCACAAGAGCTGAGGGGGGTGGTTGACAGGGTCGCGCGGATAGTTAGCAAGATAATCTGTTATGTCGAGCGCAAAATAAGACGAATACCCCTCGCCTGCCATAGGTGTCCTGACGCCGTACGGATAGCTGCCGCCGCTTGAGGGTTTGCACCCCCCGCCAAGCTTCATGCCTCCAACGAGCACAGTCCTCCAGCTCGTTTCGTCTCGCTGGCATTCCCAGTAATTGGCTGAAGCACAGCCTGCAGGTGAGTTTATGCTTACATCGACAATGGAAGTTGTAAGGTCTATAAAGTAAACATGGCAGTAATCCTTTGCAGGATTGCCGCAATTTACGTCGCCGTTGCTGTCCTTGCACATCAGGTAGCGCAGGTAAGGCAGGGAGTTTTTGGGGATAAAGGCCCATTCTTCCCTGCCCAGATTCGGACCTCTGATCGCTGCCTTCTTTGTCGTGCCGTCATTGACCAGTTCGAGTGCGCCGAGGGTAAAGGCATGCAGCATCCCGTCATTTGCGCCTGCAAATACCACGCCGCTGCCATTGTAAACCCCGCTTTTGGACTTCCCTCGATTTGTATATTTAACAGATGCGAGGAACTTCGCATAAGTCGTATCGTTGTAGGCCAGATCATAGTCATTAAGCGGGACCCACGAGACGACCTTTGGAGTGGAGTCTATGACATCCCCGAGCCTCCATATGCCTGTTATCCCTTTATTGGTCACGGTCCTGTTCCTGTACAAGGCCGAATCCACATCGCTGTCGCCCCTGATATAAGCTATAATATTCTGGGCCTCTGCCAGTGTAGATGCCTGCAGCCTTGTCTGGAGCGCTGCTGCATTGCCGGTTGTAAATGCTGCAAGCGATGGGGGCCCATCCTTATTAACATATATCGTCCTCGGATCAACGCCTATATCCCTGGACTGAAGGGAGCCGCCTGATTCCCATATGTAATCGAGTTCTTCAATATACCTGCTTGCCTCCTGGGGCATTATTGGATTGCCGAATTTATCGGATTTAAAGCGGTCTGCCTTTGTCCTCTGTTCTGCCTGGTTAAAATATAGTCTCAATATATAATCCTGGTCTATCTCAAGCTCCTTGTCAGTAACCGTGTCTTCCCTGATAGTGCTTCTGTTCACATAAGGATCAAGATAATACCAGAGGCTCTGCAATGTGCCTGTCCATGAAATCTCCTTCTCATTGAACACCCTCTTGGGATAGAAGATCGCCTGCACAAGGTTCGCGCCCGTGCCTTCGCCAGAGGCCAGAACAGAGGCCGCCGTGCCGGATGCTGCGCGCCTTAAAATGGCGTTTATGGCATCTATGAGGTTTTTTTCAAGTTCATAACCGTCATCTCCCTCATAATATGCTAAGGGGTTATCCTGACCATTGGACTCGACAACCCCGTCGCTGTCCGTATCCCTGTAACATTCAGAGGCGATTGTGTTGCAGTCGGGTGTATTGTTGCCATTAAGGTCATCAAATCCACCATCGATTGCAGCATCCTTCAACAGAGTCGAACCCCTGCCGAACATAAAGACAGGATAAAGGATTATATTCTGGGTGCCGGGCAAACACGTCTGCCATGAGGTTGGGGTGGTAGTGCATACGCCGGGACGCATGTCGTTTGTCCTTGCCCAAAAGGCCACATCAATCAAATAGTCCGTTCCACTGGATGCATAGGTCGTTCCAACAGCAGTGCCGGCATATCTGTATCCTGCTGAATATCCTCGTATTGACGCAGGTATGTTAAGGTCCTGTGTGGATTCCCCATCCGTCAGGAAAAGGATGTATGACCTTGCACAGGGCACATATGCGTCAGTTATGGCAGGATCCGAATAATTGAAATAATACGGGTCATAATTAAGCCCTGTTTGAAAGTCAGCAGGCGCATTCGGATAGTATGGATTATCCTGCCTGTAATACCTTGTCATCTCGTACATAGTCTCTGCCAGAGGCGTCCATGTAGTGGGGCTCATATTCTGGATGGAGGTGATCATATTCACAGGCGATCCGAAATTCACATAGGTATCCACTTCCGCGCCTTCGCTTGTATTATAATAAGTCAACCCGAACCTTACATCGTCGCTCAGCCCGTCTATAATTCCTACCGCCTTTACCATCCCCTGGTCGACTATTAGGTTGTACGGCCCACCTGAGGGATTGCTTACAGTAACAATCATGTAAATCTGCGTTGCACGGGGATAATTTGCGGCTGTAGGTGTTGTATATGCCTTGATCCCAAAACCTACCATGCTTCCGACTGCATTGCCTGTGAGATCGGCAAACTGCCAGTTCAGGCCTGTCTGAGGATTTGTTGCCCAGTTAAAACTATAATTGGTATATGTTGTAGAAAGGTTGCTGTAATTAGAGATATAATCCACATCGGAAGCGCCCCCCTTCATCCTGATAACCGCCTGTATCCTCCTTGTCTGATTAGTAGATGTCCCTGCCTTTTTGGCCCTTACTACGATAGTGACATTTGTGATACTTCCGGCAATTGCAGGTGCATAAGGTTTATAACCCAGTATAACCTGATCATTTGTGCTTGATGTTGTGTTCTGTATATAAGTTGTATCTGCATCTGCAGCTGCTTCAGCCACCTGAGTCCAATTGGTAGCCCCTGCGTTAGGAACCCATGCGCCATTAACTATGTCGCTGTTAGGCCGGACATTTTCAGTTGATGCCCCTGCCACCAAAGGTGTAATACTTAACTGGTCTCCTGACATGCTGTAACGATAATTGCCTGTAAACGGGAATATAAGACCCGGCACGGTTGTATTGTCAAAATCCTTGCTGAAATTCCATGAAGTAGGAGAATTTTCACCATAAATCTTCACAGTAACCGCCCCGGCCGGAGAACGCGGCGATGCCTTGCCTCCTATTAACAGTTTCTTTGCCGCATCGATCCTGCGTGTAGTAGCCCAGGTTAGAAAATTTCCGCTCGCAATGGGATTGGCATTAGTCCCGTTGGTCATCGGTTCGACAGTCGGTTCCCACCTTCCGTTACCGGTATATTTATAATTTTTTGTAGCATCAAAATATCCGTAGTATTGGCCGTTTGCAAATTGGGTGGGATCGTAGGTCCCTGAATATGCCTGGTCGTTCATGCTTCCTGAATTATCGAGCACAATCAGGATATTCGGCGGAATAGTCGGCGATATAAACGGAGGTATAATGCAATAGTCATTCATTGCGCCTTCGGAAAATGAGAAGGTCATCAACACGACCAGGAAACCGAAAAGAAAGAGTTTAGTCAATATGTTTTTATTATGTTTCATCGCAGTGCCTCCTATTGTGGAACTTCTTCAGGGGATTCCTCTATATGTGTGATCACAAAGCCCCTTTTTGTATATTCATATTCAAAATTCACCTTGACTGGAACTGAAAGACTGCGGAGAGAAATATTCTTTCTCATTTTGTCTGTAACTTTAACTGAGTGGTCCACCTCATAGCCATGCCCATTGATTAAAACGCTTCCGTCATCTTCGATTGAAGTCAATGTGCCGGATGCCTTGACCCTGCCTGCGGCAAAGATATCAAAACTTACCGCACATACAATAAAAACTGCCAGCATTAATATAAACGCCGCCTTTTTGTCTTTCATAAGTCCTCCATTCCCTGCTTTTCTTGAAAACAAATCATTAAAATAATTTTTACATCAGACATCATTTAATGCAACTAAAATTAATAAATGCAAAGATCATACCATTATTAAAGAGATAGACGAAAGGTCAATGGCCAAAAAAAAGACTGATAAATCAAAGGATTATGTTATCAGTCTAAATCTGTACGTTGATTTTATATGTATTCTTGTTCACGACTATGTAATGAATTACATAAGATCACTTTCTGCTTTTTATATTGTCATAGATTTTATTCTCTTCATCGTTGAGCTTCTTTGCCTCTTCATTAAACCGGTTTATCTTTGCATCGAGGTCGGCTATGCGTCTGTTAAGTTTGTCAACTCTCTCCCTTTCCATTACAACACCTGCGCTTTTTATATCTTCATGCAACTGCTTCCTGTCATTTATCAGTTTCTCGCGCTCTGCTTTGAGCTCTGTCTTTCTCTGGTTTATCTGATTAAGCCGGTTTTCTTCTTCGGGGGTAGCTCTTCTGATCGAAACAACTTCGCCCTCTCCCTGTTTTTCAGGTTCTTTAACATCCAAAGCCTTTTTCTCAGTCCCCTGATCGTTTTCCCTGGCGCCGGGCTCTACCGCGGGCTCTACCGGTTGTTCCTGCTCTTCAGAACCTCCCCGAATCTGTAAGGTCACCTCTTTAAGATTTATTACATCCTTCTTGTATATCTGAAAAGTTCCCCCCATTCTCTCACATATAAGCTTGCCGCCTGCATCCCTGCAATCTTCTGCAATGATGCTGTTGCCGTTTTTAAGTAGCACCCTGACTTCGGCAGAGGAAAGGGAAGGAAAGATAAGCGGGGCCAAAAATACAAAACATAATAAAAATATCTTTAAGGATTTCATCAGGATCCTCCTTTCTTTGAAGGGGTTGAAATAATATCTATGATTGTCTTTGAATCTTTTGCGCCCGGGACTATCAAACCATCAGGCATAATTAATGTCGGGGTCCCTGTTATCCCGAGTTCCGCGCCGAGCTTTATATTCTCATCCACTTCCTTTGACTCGCAATCGGGTTTTGGTATCGGTTTCTTTTCGAAATTGTCTTCAAGCAGTTTGAGGGATTTGCTGCATAGTATGCTCTTTGATTTCCAATAGGCGTCAGGATGGAAGCTTAACGGCATAAGCTTCAGATAGAATGCGATGTCCGTCTGCTCTGAAATAACTTTCTTCAGTTCATTATGCAGCTTTCCGCAGAAAGGACAGTCAGGATCAGTGAAAACGATAACTTTATGTTTTGCATCCTTATTGCCTACCAGAAGCGCGTCATTAAGAGGTATTTTAGAATAATCTATATATTTTGGCGTTTCGTTTATTCTAACAAGGTTTTCCTGAGTCTTATTCAGCGATGTCTCGACCTCAAATATCTGGCCCCCCATAACATATTTTTTTGAAAACCCCACATACATAATCCCCCTCTTGTCATTGTTCTCTATCGAGACTTCCCACAGTCCCTTTATGGGGCTCATCTTGATGTCCAGCACCTTTGCATCAGAGGCTTTCAGTTTTTCGAGTATCTGTTGTACCTCTTTGGCATCGAGGGCGTGACATTTCTGGCAGTTCTCCTCACAGCCTCCAAAGGCAAAGACCTCAGAGTCTAATGAGAGATAAACATTAGCACCTAATAAAAGACATGACAGGAAAATAATCAATAAAAACATTTTTCTCATAAACATCAGTCTCCTTCTAAACCAGTATAAACAATTATATCATTACTATCAAAAATAACTCACCTCTTCACCCTTAGCACCCCTTCCATCTGGCTGATTTTGTGGATAAGGGCCTTGACCTGTGAGCTGTCCTTCACCTCTATTATAAATGTAATGTGCCCTTTTTTGTCCTGAGTAGAGGTAGCTTCGAGGTGACTTATATTGATGTTAACAGAGGAGATAAGAACGCTGAGGTTTGCCAGTATCCCTGGTTTATCTATAGTCTCGACAAAAAGCCTTGCGTTTGCAGTGGAATCACCGGATGTATGCCATTCAACATCCACAAGACGGGCATCTTCGATAGCAAGCCTTTCGAGGTTGGGACAGTCCCTGCGGTGGATTGTTACGCCCTTGCCTATTGTTACAAATCCGACAAGGCTGTCTCCTGGTATAGGGTAGCAGCATTTTGCCGTATGATACAGGATATCGTCTATTCCTTTTATGCTGATCCCTTTCTGTTCCTTTGCGGGTTTCCTTATCTTTACTGTCTCAACTTCTTCAACCGCTTTTTCGGGCATGAGCCTGTTGACAACCTGGTGAGGTGATATCTTTCCGAATCCCACAGATACAAAAAGCTCTTCGAGTGAGGTCAGTCCCAAAGACTTCGCTGCCTTGAGTATCTCGTCGGACTTCATCAGGGCATTGCTCATGTTATGTTTTCGCAACTCGCTTTCAAGGAGTTTGATTCCGAGTTCAACGCTCTGCGCCCTTTCCTCTGTCTTTATCCACTGCTTTATCCTCGTCTTGGCCCTCTGCGTCACAACGAACTTAAGCCAGTCCCTGCTCGGCCCATGGGTCTGGGAAGTTATGATCTCTATGGTATCCCCGTTCTTCATTTTGTATCTCAACGGCACGATCTTGCCGTTTATCTTTGCCCCTACGCATTTATGACCTACCTGCGTATGTATGCCGTAGGCAAAATCAACCGGCGTTGACCCCATGGGCATTTCCTTTATTTCTCCTTTGGGAGTAAAGACGTATATAACCTCCGGGACCACCTCTCCCTTTACAGCCTCAAGAAAGTCCATCGCATCAGGGACTTCCTTCTGGACCTGCACGATGTCCCTCAGCCACGAGATATATTTACTGCTCCTTTCATCCAGGGCGCCCTTCTCCTTGTATTTCCAGTGAGACGCGATGCCCTCTTCAGCGATCCTGTGCATCTCTTCTGTCCTGATCTGGAATTCAACCCTTTCGCCCTTTGGCCCTATCACGGTAGTATGCAGTGACTGGTACATATTTGATTTCTGCACCCCGATATAATCCTTGAACTTGCCCGGTATTGGAG
>JAKAKQ010000127.1:522-12670 GCA_021813425.1 Nitrospirota bacterium | reverse complement strand
GTGGAAACTCTTTGTTCCGTTTCCTTCCACTTCAACAAGGATATATGTATTATTTCTGTCATCGTAGGCGCCTTTGTCGATCAGGCTGTAAATACCTCCCTGCTGGGATGTAAGCAGGGCAGGAAGGAGCCGGCTGTTAAGCTGATAATACTCGCCGGAAGTCTCATCTAATCTGAAGAGGTAGAAACCGGCTGTGCCTGTCTCTGATGAAGTCGACCATTCGACCACAACCCGGCCTTTGTCCTCATATGTCCTGAAAGATGATATGACCGCCAAAGTAGGGGTCGGGTTCTTATAGCCGAAACGTATGCCGGTCTGGTCGCCGCCAGAGAGGTCAACTATTTCCTCGTAATTGAATGGAGCTGTAGTACCTTCCGTATTTTCGAATGTAGTGTCCAAACCGCTCAAAACGCCGGCAGTATCTGTAATCCTTACAGTATAAGCGCCGCTTGCCAGGCCGCTGAAACTGTAACTTCCGTCCGCGGCAGTAGATGTCGATGCAATGACCGTCCCCCCCAGCAGCAGATCCAGTGTGACCCCTGCGAAACCGGTTTCAGTCACATCGATGGTGCCGTCTGCATCCGTATCATTCCAGACGGTGCCCGATACACTGCGGGGTGTTGCTGCCTGATAGCGGAAGTTCCTGTCGAGGACCGTACTGCCGCCTGATATGTTTGCCGCCTGCTGATGTCCTGCGGTACCCGGGTCGCTGTCTGTTCCGAGATAGGTGTAGCCTGCAGGCGGGCTCTCCAGGCTTACAACATAATCGCCGTCATTAAGACCGGAGAAAAGATAGTTGCCGTTTACATCTGTTGCAACGGTGGCAACCACAGTGTCGCCTGCCTCTATAAGGCCGTCACCGTCTGCGTCTGTGTATAGCCTGATGACGATGCCGCCGAAGCCCAAATCCCCCGCATCCTTTATGCCATCTCCGTCAGCATCGTTGAAAACCAGAGAGCCGATAGAGCTGCTGAGGCCATATCCGAAGTTAGGCGCGGAGGTGTAGTCTACGTTTGCGATAAGGTTTATGACCTGTTTTGTCCCTGTCTGAGCAGACGTTGTAGTTCCGTAATAATCCGTCAGTTTACCGTTTGTATCGGTAATTCTCATTGTATAGTCAGCACCGCCTCCGATAACCCCGTTGAAGGAGAAATTTCCATTGACATCGGTGATCGCAGTAGCAATGACATTCAGGCTGGCATCAAGCAGATCGACGGTCACCAGCTCAATCCCTGTTTCACCCGCATCCAGTATCCCGTCGCCGTCCTGGTCGTACCATACCCTGTCCAGGATGGAATATGTCGAGGCGCTGTTATAACCGAAATTCGCAGACAGGTATGCAGCTCCTGCATTGGCATTCTCGATGTAAAAAGGCAAAAATACAGGAGCAGTCCTGGAATATCCGGTCAGCACCGCCTGGCTCTCATCGATGTATACGAAGTAATCTTCTGTGCCGCTGGCTGTTACACCTGTAAACAGATAACTGCCATTAGGTGCTGTCACGACTGAAGTCACATATCCGGTGCTGTCGGCTCCGGCAGGATCAAATATCCGGTCGCTGTTTACATCCAGCCAAAGCTGTACAGTAACATTATCGATCCCGGGCTCTCCCGGGTCGCGCAGACCGTCGCTGTCTGCATCGCTCCAGACCAGGTTCCCGATTACGGCGCTCCCCGGCGCTGCCTTGTACCCAAGGTCAGCATCCATATACGACTGGCTTGCCGTCAGATTGAAGGGGTCGGTCTTATTGTCCGTATGCCCGGCAGGAGCGGATTGCACCAGACCAGGAGGCAGTGTACCGGCTGTAACTTCCACATAGTACCCATTTCCGGCTGCTATTCCGGTAAAGGTGTAATGTCCGGTACCATCTGTAATTGTGGTCATAAGCGGAGTTCCGAACTGGTCTTTCAGCGTCACTTCAATGTTTGCGAGTCCTGATTCGCCGACATCAAGGACCCCGTCGCCGTCGGTGTCGAGCCAGACCCTGTCTCCTACTTCGGCGCTGCTGGAGGACGGGTTGACGACCTGGTTGGTGACACTCGCGCCGATCGGCATAGGCAGTTGAGTTGCTGTTACAAAGGCGGTATTTGTTATACTCTCGATGCCCGTTGCCAAAGGGTTATCGATGCTGACAAGAAAGGTGAGGGTTATGCTTTGGCCGGCAAGGAGTGTATACCCGTTTATCAGGTCCGGAGGGAAGATAGTTGGGCTTGTTACAGGGACATCATAGGTGATGAAAAGGTCGTCAACATAAAAGTTTTCGGTAGCTTGGGTATAATTATTGTTTGCAAACCGGAACCGTATCGTCGTATTAGCAGAAATATATGCATTCAAGCTGCCTGTAAAAGAACCGGAACTTGCCCCGGCTATTCCGGTAAAAGTCCCGATTATAGTAAAGGGGCCTGCATCGGCAGTCGCTGCCTCGATATAAATGGTATCACCGGCATCTACTCCTGTATCGGTCCGGTAATCGAATATCAGTGTAGCGCTGGTTGCGCCGGTCAGATTTGCCCTTCGCCTGATCGTCGGCTCATTGGATGCGCTGTTGTCCAGCCTCAATTCACCAATAACTATCTGTATATCTCCGGCTGTAGGATTTGTTGCCTCAGCAGTTTCGAGCCAATTGGCGGACCAGTTGACTGTGCCGTTGTTATTGCTGTATACAGCTGTCCCGAACCTGTCGCCTACAGTAGAACGGGACACCTGTAAAGGCCCGATATAGGAAAGCCCTGCCGGCATGGGGTCTGATACAGACACATTTGTAAAGGTTGAAGCAGAGGTATTTGTAACGGTCACGGTGTAATTGAACTGGTCACCGGGGTAGGCAGGCGTAGACGCAGCAGAGGTCTTTGAAATCGAGATATCACCTGAGATCACATAAACAAAATTTGTAGCCGTAAAGGTCTGAGTACTTCCCCCGACCGTCCTCGTGCCATCGGCCTGGACCCTGTTTTGGCTAAGGGTCCCTGTGGCAAGAGGCGCTGTTGTCTGTGCAGTAAATACGATGGTGATAACCTGGTTTTCGGCCAAATTACCGAGCGTGGCACTCGACCATGTAAGGGTAAAGGGGCCTACACCTGTCTTTGTCGGGTTGGCTGCTGCCCCGCTGATTGTCGTCATGTCTGCAAGTGTTATTACAGCGCTGTCGTTAACAAAGTCCCAGTTTGCAGGCAGGTAATCGACAACTGTGATCCCGTCCACAGTATATGCTTGCGAATTTACTGTAATTGAAAAGGTAGTTGTAGAGCCTGCTGCAGTGGGCACTACCTGGGGATTTGCTGTTTTGTCGACTGTAAGCACGAGTGAAATAAAGTCGGTCCCTGGAATCGCGACATACCCGAGATCCAGAGAGGGCGTCGATGTTGTTGCCGTGTCGGCGTTTTCGCCGTAGGCCATGGTAAAAGGACCGGTTGCCCAGAAATGAGCCTGGGAGAGGTCCCCACCGCCTGCTGCGTTTGCAGGATCATAGAAAAACTGTGTCTGCAGACGGTTCAGGGTGACGTATGCAGACTCGGGTGTTCCGTTGCCGTCGGTATCGATTAGGTCTGAGGCGCCGTCATTGTTGAAATCCACCCAGACCCTTGTGTTGTCCTGGGCAGCGATCAGAAACACTCCGTCGTTGTCCTGATTGCCGGGGTTCCCAGCTATGTCTATAGGGATCGAGCCAGGCGCCCAGCCGAGAAAGTGCTCTGTATAGAGCATTGTAGACGGCAGAAGGCTGAAGCCCCATTCATAGGCATTGGCGCTGGCATTCCCAACACCAACTCCCCAGAATGTATCATTGCTCTTAAAATAGAGCCCTGAATCAATAGGCACTGACCCGCCTGTTGCGGTCCGGAAAGAAACAGTACTGCCAGCAGGGATATTGAAGGAACCGCTGCCTGAAAGGGATTCCCATGTGACTGTAATTGCAGAGGTGTTAGGGTTATAAAGGTAATAATCAGTATTACCCCTTGCACCATTTGTGGGCTGGTCCAGAGGTGCATAGTAATCTTTTGTCCAGAAACCGCGGGGAAACGCACTAAAGCCTCTTGCGCAATAGTTTTGACCCGGATTGCCGGCCACAAACTTGACCTGAAGAGTATTATTCCCCTGAATTATTGTTCCTGATGTAATGTTTCCAGCTGGCCGGTTTGCGCTTACACGGTCGAGCAGGAACGTCTGCCCCCTCTGGAGAGTGACTGTCGCAGTATCGCCAGGGTCCAGGATGTCACCGTCACGGTTCTGGTCCAGCACATCAGGTGTGCCGTTTCCATCGAGGTCGATTGTTACGGTCGTATTGTCCGCTGTTGCCTGAATAAGTACGTATACTCGGTTGAAGTCGGAGAACCCGAGGTTCTCTCCAAACGGCAGTATATAGGTAGTAAGCTGAGGCTTGATCGGATAAATCTCCCACGCAGCAGACTGGTTGCCTACTCCCACTGCCTCAATCCAGCTCGCCCGTGTTACTGTGACAGCGCCGCCTGCAATATATATCCTGTCGCCCCCGTCATAATACTGGGCTACGCCACGGGGTGCTGTCGGGATATTGGCGGATTCGAAGGTCTGCAGGTCTCCGGCATTTGCCAGAGTTACTGTCTGGTCGGCGGTCGCAGCAGGGTTTGCAGGGTCGAAGTCGTATCCGTCCTCCCAGTGGTCATAGTAGACTGTTGTATTGTCTGCCCAGGCGGTCACCGAGATGATGGCATGCATGTCAGTGGTGGCCGCAGCGTCAAGGGAATTGAAGATAGTCCACATGCTGACCTCGTCGCCGGGTATGTAATATTCGCTGTACCCAGTGGCGACCGCAGCATAACTGGCAGATGCAGATCCTAACAGGAGGAACATTAACAATAAAAATCTATAAAGGATTTTTTTTGAATTTATTAATCTCTTTACAGGCATATTTGCGCCTCCAAGTTTCATTTCTTAGGTGATCGGCTTCCCACCCTGCAAAACTACACCCCTGTCATCGCCTTCAGGTTTTTCCATTGAGCTTGTTGGAACGGTCTCAAGAATGCCGTCAGGTCCGGCAGAGATAATCCAGACAATTCTGTCAGCGCCGAACTGTTTTGCGTTAATATAATATTTCCTTCCCCAGGGATCAGGGTTGACGACCGCCATGTAAGGACCTTTCCATTTTGCATAACAGCCGTTATTGGACTGGAGATAATCATTGAACGACTTCGTGACAGAGGTATCATACCCGTAAATGGTTATATCGTTGCTTGGCGGATTCCCCTCACCCTCCAGCAAAGTGACCGGGGTCGTGCAGTCATCTGAGAGAGCCGGCCATTGGCCTGTGTCTTTCTTGAATATAATTATGGCATTGAATATCGACCTTATGTCGGCATCTGCCCTCGCAATCTTTGATTCATCAATTTCCTTGAATATGATGGGGACCAGAATTCCTGCAAGGATGGCAATTATCCCTGCAACCACAATTACTTCAATGAGGGTGAAACCGCTTTTTGATTTCATATTCAAGTAATCCTCCTATTTAAATAAAAAATATAAGAGTAACATTACTTTAATTTATAATATAAGTTTCTTTAAAAAACCGGCTAACTTATTAAAATCAAAGAATTTTTGTTATACAATCCTCAGTTCCCAATAAACAGCGCCTTTTTCATAGTTGCTAATAATTTAGCACAAAATATGCCAATATCATAGCACAAAAACTATTTTTTGAAATTATTTGTTTATAAATAGAAATAGATTATGCAAAAGATGGTTATTTATAACAAATTGATCTGTAAGGGCTTATTTTTTATACATTATTAGTTATTACTATCCGTAATAATTTCAAGATAAGACGGAATATAAAAAACTAAATAAAGGGACCTTAGGAAGCATTCTGTCTCGATTTTTGCATGAAAATAAATCATCATATACAGCTGCTATCCTTACTGTGTGCAGTCCGTCTCTGTATTTGGGTAAGATTTTTCACTGTTCAGAGTTATTGTCTATTGCAGAAATGGGTTATAAACAGCCTGGTTCTGTTTTTCAAAAATCCGGGCATAGACTCCTTTTTTGGCTAAAAGTTCAAAGTGTGTGCCGGACTCTGCAAATTTCCCGTTCTCAAGGACCAGTATCCTATCGGCGATTTCGATCGTTGAAAGGCGATGAGCAATAATAAAAATCGTTTTGTCAGCAGAAAGACTTTTGATGGAGTCCTTTAAAACAGTTTCTGTCTCCGGATCGAGCGCTGATGCAGGCTCATCAAGAATAAGCACAGGGGAATCTTTCAGGAATGCGCGGGCAATAGATATCCTTTGCCTTTGACCTGCGGATAATCTTATGCCTTTTTCACCGATTACCGTCTCATATTGATATGCAAACCTTTCAATATCATGGTGTATTCCTGCCTTTTTTGCCGCATTTATTATATCGTCCTTATTTGCAAAAGGATTGCTATATTTTATATTGTTCCCGACTGTGTCATTGAAGAGGAATACTTCCTGTGATACAACCCCTATCTGTTCCCTGAGCCAGGAAGTGTTTATTTCATTCAGATCATAACCATCCATATAGATCGAACCCGAATCAGGTCTGTAAAATTTCAGAAGAAGATTAACCAGGGTGGTTTTACCGGAACCACTATGTCCGACAAGGGCAATGATCTCACCGGGATGCGCCATAAAAGTGATATTTTTGAAAACAGGCTGTCCTTCTTCATAGGAGAATGTTACATTGTTAAAAAAAATCTCTCCTCCGGCTTTAGCTGGTTTTTTGTGTTCTTCCTCTTTTCCAGGTTCCGGAACAACTCTGAATATCTCGTATAATCTTTCAAGGGATGAGAAGACCGGCTGTAACATTATATAAAGCCTCGAAAAGCTGTTTATTGAACCCGAGAGAAATATTGCATAAGAAGTAAAAGCAACGTAATCTCCGATCGTCATTGCGCCCTTTGTTATTTCTTTAATGCCAAACAGCATCACGAAAAGGACTGAAACAAATTGTAAAGCCCTGGTCGAATAATCGGACAACAGGGATATGAGCATGCTTTTCGTTCTTGTTTGGACAAGGGACCTCATCTTTCCAGAGACCTTTCGGGATTCCTTCTTTTCCGAGGCATATGCCTTTATCGTCTCAACCCCTGAAAGAACTTCCTGGATATCCTTTGATACCTGAGAATTCGATTCCAGTTCGTTAAAAGCCGCTGCCCTCAGCCTTGGGGCGAAATAGAGATTTATGAATATATAAAACGGCAGAACGCCTAAAAGAATAAGGGCAAGCCTTGTATTGAGAGCATACATTATCACAATCCCAAAAAAGAGATAAAATATTTTAGGTATCATCTGTGAAATGCCCTGGTGAAAGAGAACCCGGAGTGAATGGACATCATCAGAGACTCTCGAGGACAGATAACCGACCTGGCTTTTTTTAAAAAATGATACAGGGAATCTCAGGAGATGATCGAACAACCTCGTCTGAATACTGAATGTCAGTTCCTGCTGGAGCCTGAATGTCAAATACCTTTGAATTATCCCCATAAAACCGGCTATTGTTCCTATAAGCAGCACTGCAAGCACAACAAGATTAACAGATTCAAAGAACTGTCTGAAGCAGGGGATTAATTGATCGAGGTTGTAAGATATTAAAAAATTATCCAGTTTATCGAGATCTTTCTTCATAATAACAAAATCGATTATCCCCTTACTGCCTAAAGGCAACAGAGAACTGAGACCACTGCTGATAATGGTCAGAACCAGAGTTAGTGCAGTCAGTTTCCAGGCCGGCACGAGAAAGCGTGAAAAAAATTTGATATCCCTGAAATTGAGTCCCGGTCGGGAAGACAAAGGCTTTTTTAGAGCCTCTCTTAAATGCTGATAGATTACTGTTTTCTTAAAGGTCATTTCAGATATATTTCTTAAAAGTCAATACAGAGATTTGACATCATCATTACCTTAATTATAATATTTTTATATCATGAAAATATCTTTTCTGATAGTCTTTATGATTATCCTCTCAATATTGCTGTTGTCTTGCGTGTCTCCACTGATAAATCCTTCTCATGAAACTGTTAGCAATAACGGCATGGTCACAGTCCCAAAGGGATGGTTCCTGATGGGGTCGGATGACGGAGAGTTCAATGAAAAACCCGAGCATGAAGTATATGTTGATACTTTTATGATAGACAGGTACGAAGTTTCATCTCGGGATTTCGCCGGATTTCTCAATGCCGGAGGAAACCCTGATAACAGGTATTTTACACATGATGAGTATTCCACCGTAATAGGGATATCATCTGCGAATGGCAAAGAAATGGAAACGACAAAAATTTCCCGGAGATTTGTTACGCGAAAAGGTTTTGAGAATTATCCTGCAAATAATGTCTCATGGTACGGTGCATACGAATACTGCAAATGGAAAGGCAAGCGTCTCCCAACAGAAGCAGAATGGGAAAAGGCGGCCAAGGGAAATGATGTGAGGGAATATCCATGGGGTGATGAATCTCCGGATGGTTTAAAAGCCAGATTCAGCCAGAGATGGGATGAAAATCATTTTCGTGTCATGGTCCCTGTCGACACACTGCCGGAGGGCAGTTCTCCATACGGTCTCCATAATATGTCAGGAAACGTATGGGAGTGGATCTCTGATTGGTACAGGCAGAACTATTGTGATTTTTGCGATCCTGATGGCTCGGATTATGATGACATTGCTGCTGAAATTTCCGGGATATCAAAGGCCAAAAATATCGGTACTCCTTATCTGCCCCCGAAATATCATGTGAAAGGCCCTTCCGCGGGCAGTTTCAAAGTGTTGCGAGGGGGGTCGTGGATGGATAGTTCCCATGGGTCGCTGAGGACTGCGCACAGGTATTGGCTTATGCCCCTTGACAGATTGAGTAGCACTGGATTCAGGTGCGCGAAATAATTGAATATAAATCTTAACCCTTATAATTGTTTGGAAATTAATTTATTATTGATAAAATAAACTTATTGCTATATATTTTAAGTATGTATAAATCAAAACCATTCAAAAAGATAGTCATTTTTCTCATGATTCAGTTCATGCTTGCATTATCGTTCAATGCATATGTTTTTGGTAAAGCCTCTGAAGAGATACAGACAAATACTCAGGGGAAGGAAAAAGATGCCTGCTCTGTTATTCATGAAAAGGTCAGGCAGGGCATTAACATAAAAAAGTATGTTAAAACAAGCATACAGATGGGATATACCCCTTGCAGCATAATTAAATGCTCGATCGAAGCAGAAGGCGATGCGGAACAGACGGTGACAGGTGCGATTGAGGCAGGGGTTACAACGGATGTTGTTACACGATGCGCTCTTACTGCAGGAGTTGACGGCAAGAGCATCGCATCGATCCTGACCAGGGTTTCTTTGCCCGGGGCATGTTATATCCTCCCTGAGAATCTGGAAACCTTTGATTATTATTCTCCTCCGCGACCTCCGGCAATCAGTCCCTCGAGATTTTAACTGTATCCCATGGTAAAAATATCATTGAGGATATTAGTACTCTATCCCTGTGTGATATTTCTCATGGGTCTTTTTCAAGGCGTCTCTTTTGCCGGATCTTTTTTGCCGCAGAGTCCATCCATCATGAACAGCTCACTTTGTGAGCAGATGGACAACCAAAAGGAACTCTCTGCTTTCAGGGACAGGGAAAAGGCTGAGAGATTCCTTGAGGATACACGCAAACTTGGCTTTAACGTAAATCTCTGCAGAGATATAACAGGCAAAAAGGGGACTGTTTATAAGGTTTTTCTTTTAGAGAACAAAGATGTCATAGCGGACGGCTCTCAGGCGCCAATACAGTATGATACGCCTTTACTCAAGAAGCCTGAAGAGCAGCAATCCAGCCAGGGACGCATAACTGACAGCATTTTTGAAAAAAAGAGGAGAATTTTTCACCCTTTTCTCTCTCTGACATCGATGTATACCGACAATATCTATAACATCAACAGGACAAAAAAAAGCGATTTTATTACGGTCATATCCCCTGGCATATGGCTGTCTGTTCCGCATTCCCCCAAAAGACCCATACTAATCGATACATCAGCAAGGTTCCCCGGCGGTTTTATTGTGGAAAGCCT
This sequence comes from Nitrospirota bacterium, assembly GCA_021813425.1. Classification (GTDB taxonomy): domain Bacteria; phylum Nitrospirota; class Thermodesulfovibrionia; order Thermodesulfovibrionales; family UBA6898; genus JAKAKQ01. The sequence continues at coordinate 2,631 of JAKAKQ010000127.1, read as the reverse complement.
CAAACAGGAGTTTTTCAGGCGATTCCAGGCCTATCTGTCATATCAGGCCGATATCGAACTGTTTTCAAGGAACAGGGCTGAAAATAACACTTCTCACCGTATACAGGGATATCTTCAATACAACATGGGGAGCGGCATCTCGCTGTCATTGCAGGACAAATATTTCATAGTGCATGATGACAGGGAAACAGGCCTGTCCAATACAATAGACCGTTACCGCTCAAATATTCTCAGCGCCGCATTCAGCTACGATACCGGCAGGAAGACCGAACTGAGGGCGGAATATACAAATCTTACAGTGAAGTATGATTCATCAGACAACAGATTCCGAAACAGGATGGATAATGCATTTTCAGGAACGCTCTTTTATAAATTGCAGCCCAAGACAGCCCTTTTAGTCCAGTACGCATATATAAATATCAGTTATGATAAAGACAATACCCTGAACAGCAGAGAGCACCATTTCTTCGCAGGCGTTAGATGGGATATTACGGCAAAGACAAAAGGAATCGTCAAGGCAGGATACGGCATTAAGGACTTTAAATCGCAATCACAAAAAAGCAATCTCTTTATCCTGGAGGCCAATATCGAGCACCGCTTCTCTTCAAGGACATCCCTGAACCTTAAGGCATGGAGAAAGTCAAACGAAACAGACGTAAGAAGTATGTCCTATATAGTCGCAACAGGGATAGATGTGAGCTTATTGCATAAATTGACCAGCAAGATCAACGGTTCTGTGAGCCTTTCTTACATCAATCAAAAATATAAGGGAAATTCCGCCTCAGATGGTGAGCCGGAGGACCGGCAGGATAATTATTTCAGAACCGGATTCGGGATCCAGTACGAGTTCAGAAAATGGCTGACTGCAGAGGCAGGGTATTTATACAGCAAGAGGAATTCTGATCAATCTTCATTCGACTATACGAACAATACCGTCTATATCAGACTCAACAGCTCCCTTTAATCCGATCAACTGTCATCTCTTTTTCTTGCAGGATTTTACCTGTCATTTCATTTTCCGGGGTGTTTAGGATAAAATAATTATTATGTTTTACAGTCTTTATTCGACTATAGCGAAAAGGTCTCTTCTTGTACTCATAATTGCCGTCATTTCCCTTTCAGGATTATCCTTGACAGAGGCCCAGGATTATATTGTCGGCGAGGGAGATGTGCTAAGAATAACCGTTTACAACCATCCTGACCTGACGACTATCGCGAGGGTAACTGGTGAAGGAGAGATACTTTTCCCTCTTATCGGAAGTGTGAAAGTAGGTGATCTCACTCTTTCCAGTGTCGTGGAGAAGATATCGGTCAGGCTCGCCGACGGATATATAATAGAGCCCCAGGTATCAGTCTTTATAGAGGAATACAGGAGCAAGAAGGTCGTTCTCATGGGTCAGGTCGAAAAACCCGGTCTTTATATACTTGACGGAAGGACTACGTTCATGGAACTCCTGTCAAAGGCCGGCGGACTGACAAAGAACGCCGGTGACAGCGCAGTCATTAAAAGAAAAGAAAACCCGTTAGACGCATCAGAAAAAAAAATCGCTATTGATCTGAAACGTCTTGTGGAAAAAGGCGATATGTCCCTTGACGTGCCGGTTATGGACGGTGACAGCATTTATATCATAAAGGCCGGTCTCTTTTATGTAACCGGCGAGATCAGGAAACCTGATTCATACAAATATGAGGAAGGCCTGACAATAGTCAAGGCAATCACCATGGCAGGGGGTTTTACAGACAAGGCAGCAACAGGAAAGGTGAAGATAATCAGGAAACTAAACGGGAAAGAGGAAGTTCTGGAACGGGTAAAAATGGACGAACAAGTCCTTCCGGATGACGTTATAGTCGTACCTGAAAGCTTCTTTTAGCGATGGAAGAAAGAGAAGAAAAAGAAATACATTTAAGAGATTATCTTGAGGTCATTAAAAAAAGGTGGCATACAGTAGCCACATTCTTCGGCGTCCTCTTCGTTGTCGTCATCATCGGGACATTCTCTGCAACTCCCATGTATCAGGCAACTACAAAGGTACTCATAGAAAAGAGCGCGCCGAGCACCACAATGATGATGAACTACTATTACTTCCCCTATGATCCTGATTTCAGCGG
>JAKAKQ010000127.1:0-512 GCA_021813425.1 Nitrospirota bacterium | reverse complement strand
GATTGAGCTCATAAAGAGCTTCGCAGTAGCCCAAAGGGTGGTAAGGACCCTCTCCCCTGACAGAACATTTGATTCCCATCTGAAAGATAACGAAAAGGGCGGTAATATTATAAGCGGCACGTTTAAATGGTTCAGTGAACTCTTTTCAGTGACATCCCATCTGGCAGGGACATCTGACAGAAAAAAGGGGGAAGGAGAAAACAGAGGTTCAGAAGATGACATGACACTCTTGAAAATGGACAGGCTTGCCAAAATGATCCGCAGCTCGATCGTCGTTACCCCTGTAAAAAACAGCAAACTTGTAAATATCAGCTACCTTTCACCAAACCCGGAAATTGCCTCTTTAGTCGTCAATGCAGTGGCAAAGGCATACACCGAAGAAATACTTGATATGAAGATGAACGCTTCGAGAAACTCTATGCGGTGGCTGACGGAAAAGGCTGAAGAAGAAAGGATAAAACTCGACAACTCGGAAAAGACTTTACAGGAGTACATGAAAAGCAAGGACATCG
>JAKAKQ010000222.1 GCA_021813425.1 Nitrospirota bacterium | reverse complement strand
AAGGTGAACCTGGAATGCCTGGCAAGGTGATGCTGACAGGGAAGAGTCTTTCTCTTTACTCTTGACTCAATTTAACCAGTTAAATAAAATCATGGTGGGCAGTCGCAGAATCGAACTGCGGACACGAGGCTTTTCAGGCCTCTGCTCTACCGACTGAGCTAACTGCCCACGGACTATAAATATAACTATTAGTTTTTTTGAATGTCAACATATGGAAAGAACAACTCTTAGAAATATACTCGGATATTTACCTGCTTTTGCTTCTGGAATGCTGGTAGTCCTGGTTTTTTCCGTTTTTGTTCTATATTTTTTTGCCTGGATAGCATTTGTGCCTTTGCTTCTGTCATTATGGGGAAAGACCTCCAGAGAGGCTTTTTTCTCGGGGTTTGTTTTCGGTATTGTCTATTTTTTTGGGACACTGTACTGGATATACCATTCAATAAACCATTACGGAGGCGTCTCTTTTCTTTCAAGTATTTTAATAGTCCTTTTATTATGCTGTTATTTGAGTCTTTATCCCGCCTTATTTTCCATTATTTTCTCTTCTATAATAAAGACAACCAAACTGCCTGCCCTTTTAGTTGCTCCTGTTATATGGGTTGTTCTGGAATTCATCAGGTCTTATGCCTTTAGCGGTTTCCCCTGGTCAAGCATAGGATACAGCCAGTATAAGTTCCTTTCTATGATCCAGATTTCCGATATAACAGGAATATATGGAATCTCTTTTTTAATCATTTCCGTCAATGGAGCCATAGTTGACATCTTCCTTTTGAAAAAGCGCCTCAAAGAGATGCCTCTTTTCCCTCTTTTTTATCCTGCCACAGGATTCTTTTTTCTCTTTTTAATTCTTATAGTTACTTTCGGATATGGAACCTGGAGGCTTAACCAGGAAAGAAAAGGCAAAATCATCAGTGCAGGCATTATTCAGGGTAATATCGAACAGGATAAAAAGTGGGAACCCTTCTACCAGAATGAGGTTATGGACACCTACTTCGATCTCACAAGAAAAATTAGCTTATCTCCGCTTGACCTCCTTGTTTGGCCTGAAACTTCTGTGCCTTTTTTCTTCGAATATGATATCGACCTGACGGAAAAAATGATACGGTTTCAAAAAGATCTCGGCTCTAATCTTCTCTTTGGAAGTGTATTGGTCAAGGAACGCTCACCAGGAAAAACCCTTCTTTCAAACAGCGCTGTCTTGCTCAACAGAGAAGGAAAAACCATATATAAATATGATAAAATACATTTAGTCCCTTTTGGAGAGTATGTTCCTCTTAGAAGCATTCTCTTTTTTATTGACAAACTCGTAGTAGGAATTGGCGACTATGTTCCTGGGAAACCTTACATTAAGGCGGAAACCGATTCAGGGAGCTTTGGAACTTTGATTTGTTATGAAATTATTTTCCCTGGCATGGTCAGAAAATTCTATACAAAAGGCGGTGACTTTATCGTTACGATTACAAATGATGCCTGGTTTGGAAGGACTTCAGGTCCTTACCAGCATTTTAGCATGGCGGTTTTCCGTGCAATTGAAAACAGAAAACCCTTGATACGTTCTGCCAACACAGGGGTGTCAGGGTTTATAGATAGCAATGGCCGTATCCTGTCTCAATCCAGATTATTCCAGAGACAGGTTTTGACTGATAGAATAAAAACTGATGCTACTATGACTTTTTACACAAAATACGGCGACCTTTTTTCGTATTTTTGTATTGTGATATCTGTAATTTTATTAATAAATACAAAGCCCTGGAGGTAATTATGCTGATCCAATCAGAATTGAAAGAAGAAATTTCCTACCTTAGGTCCAAAACAGAGGACTTAAGAGGTTATCTTTGATGTAAGTAAGAAAAAAGAAGAAATAGAAAAAATAACAAAAGAGCTTTCTTTAGAAGAAGTCTGGTCATCCCCTGAAAAAACAAAAGAACTCCTGAAACAAAAATCCAAACTGGAAGGTATTTTAGTTCCTTTTGAAACTCTTGAAAGTAAACTGCTTTATATCGAGGAGTCTATAGGAATACTTGATGAAGAAGGGGGTGATCTGTTCTTCAAAGATATAAAAAAAGATATTGAATCTCTTAAAAAAGATATAGAAACAGTTGAACTCCGGAATCTGCTTACCGGAGATTTAGATAAAAATAACGCTATTTTGACCATTCATCCTGGCGCAGGCGGGACAGAGAGTCAGGACTGGGCACAGATGTTGATGCGGATGTACCTGAGGTGGGCTGAAAGGCATAAATATAAAACTAAGATAGTTGATCTTCAAATAGGCGAGGAAGCCGGAATAAAAGGTGCAACAATAACAGTAAATGGAGACTATGCCTATGGATATTTGAGTGCGGAAGCCGGTGTACACCGGCTGGTACGTATTTCACCATTTGATGCAAACAAGAGGAGACATACATCGTTTGCTGCAGTGATCGTATACCCTGAAATAGAAGATGATATAAATATAGAAATAAAAGATGAAGACATCAAAATGGATACATTCAGGGCATCTGGTGCAGGCGGACAGCACGTTAATAAAACATCTTCAGCTGTAAGATTGACTCACATTCCTTCAGGTATTATAGTTAGCTGTCAGAATGAACGTTCCCAGCATAAAAACAAGGCAGTAGCGATGAAAATACTGAAGGCAAGATTGTATGACCTTGAATTGAAAGAGAAGGAGAAGAAGATGGAGGGACTGGTTGGTAATAAAAAGGGTATCGCATGGGGAAGTCAGATAAGGTCTTATATCCTGCAACCCTACAGACTTGTTAAAGACCACAGGACAGGCATTGAAGTAGGAGATGTGGATTCTGTGCTAGATGGGAATATTGATTCTCATATAAAAGAATTTCTAAAAATAAAGGGGTGTTTATAGATGTTTGTGAAAAGAAACTGACAATAATCGGTTTAACTATAACTATTTAATATATTAAATAAGAAACTAGTAGTAGTGATAGTTAGTGTTGAGAAGTAGAAAGACGGCATAACATATTAATAATAAAGATAATTTTTAAGTGATAAATATGTCGAAAATTGAGATGAATTCTTAACAGAAAAAGGCATCAAAAACGAACTCAAAAATACTGACAGATAAGCAACATAAAAGTTGCCTGGAATGTTAATATGAGCTATAATATCCTACCTTCCAACATAGAGTTATTAACAATTGTTAAGAACTTGTTAGTAAAGGCGCAAAAATGACAATAGAAGAAACATGGAATAAGAGTCTTTTGAAAATTGAAGGAAAAGTTGAAAACAATGTTTTTGACTTATGGTTTAAACCTATTAAGCTTTCCCAATTGAAGGATCAAATAGCAACAATAGAGATCCCTAACAGATTTTTCAAGGAATGGATCGAAGACACCTACCCAAATTTGATTAAGGAGTCCATGGAAACAGTCCTTGGATACAACATAACTCTGCGCTATAAGATAGAAGACAAGCAGGATAACACGCAAAAAAAGATTATTGAAAAACTCGAAAACAAAAGAATAAAACTTGCCAACAGGGGTATATATCTTAATCCTAAATACACATTCGAAAATTTTATTACAGGAACCAGCAACCAGTTTGCCCATGCGGCGGCAGCAGCAGTTGCAGCCTCACCCGGAAAGACATATAATCCGCTTTTTATGTATGGGGGTGTGGGGCTTGGCAAGACTCATCTTATGCATGCGATAGGCAATAAGGTTTTAGAAATAAGGCATGACTTTTCTATACTTTATGTTTCATCGGAGCAATTTACAAACGAGGTGGTAGCGTCGATAAGGCATGATAAAATGACAGAATTAAAGGAAAAATATAGAAATCTTGACCTCCTTTTGCTGGATGACGTCCAGTTTCTTGCAAACAAAACCTCTACGGTAGAGGAATTCTTTTACACGTTCAATGCACTATACGAAAAACAGAAACAGATAGTCATATCATGTGACAGGCCCCCGAAGGAAATAAGCGAAGTTACAGACAGGCTAAGGTCAAGGTTTAATATGGGACTCATTGCTGACATACAACCGCCGGATGTTGAGACGAAGATTGCAATTATATATAAAAAGGCTGACATGATGGCCATAAAGAATATACCTGAAGAAGTTGTCCATTTCCTCGCAACTAAAATTAAATCGAACATAAGGGAGCTTGAGGGTTCTCTTATAAGGATCGCTGCCCAGGCATCGCTTACAGGCGAGGAGATTAATCTGGAAACAACAAAGAAGATTCTGAAGGATATAATACATGATGACGAAAAACCTGTTTCGATAGATAACGTTCAGAAAATCGTATGCGATTTTTACAATATAAAACTGTCGGACATTAAGGCAAAGCGAAGAACAAAAGATGTGGCACTGCCCAGACAGGTTGCGATGTATCTGACTAAACAGGTCACTAACGCCTCATTAAGTGACATAGGAAAACATTTCGGCGGCAAGGATCATGCTACGGTCATTTATGCCTGTAAACAGATAGAAGAAAGAAAAAATAAAGACGAGACCTTCAGCAGGATGATAGAAAATCTTCTGCATAAGATAAAACATTAAGGTCCAGGACCTATAAGGAGGGGATATGAAAGTAGTTGTTTCAAAAGATGAAATACAGGAGAAGCTCTCTAATATCCAGAATATTGTTGAGAAAAGGAACACGATGCCTATCTTAAGCCATTTTCTTCTGGACGCTGGCAAAAAGGAATCTTATATAATTGCAACGGATCTGGAAACAGCCCTGAAAGAACCCCTTCGTATAAAAGTCGAGAAAGAAGGAAAGATATGCATACCTGCCAGAAAGATGTTTGAGATAGTCAGGGAGATCGAAGGTGAACTGATATGGGAATCTGTTGATGATCAGTGGATCAAGATAAAGGCCGGTGCCAGTAATTTCAGGCTTGCGTGCCTGTCTTCTAAGGAATTCCCTGCATGGCCCGGTATGGAGGATATGGAAGAAATATCCGTCAATGCAAAAGTTTTAATGGAAACGATAGAAAAGACGGTATATTCTGCCGGCGAGAGCGATACAAGATATACACTTAACGGTCTCCTCTTTCACGTTATGCCAGGCGTTAAGATTACTGTTGTTGGAACAGACGGTCACAGGCTTGCCCTTATAATAAAGAATATCGATGGAAATTTGAAAGAGGAGAAGAAACTCATAATACCCAAGAAAGCGGCTGCTGAACTCCGGAAATTACTTGATAAAACAGAAGAGAATATCAGGGTAACCCTCTGCAAGAACCATATCCTTTTTACTGTTGGAGAAATACAGTTCCTGACGAGACTTATAGAAGGCACATATCCTAACTACGAGCAGGTGATCCCTTCAAACAATGAAAAGAAGATAATGGTCCAGCGGGAAGAATTTGCGAAGACCCTCCGAAGGGTAGCGATAATGTCCAAGGAGCGGTCGAATGCAGTTAAAATGGACCTTTCAGAAAATTTAATATCTATTACTTCCTCTAATCCTGACATTGGAGAGGCCCGTGATGAAATAACAGTTGAATATAAAGGCGAAGACCTGTCAGTAGGATTCAATGCAAGGTATCTGATAGATATCCTTGAGGCGATGTCTTCAGAGAGAATCGTTATGGAACTGCAGGCCCCTTTAAGCCCTGTTCTGATTAAAGAGGAAAAAAACGAAGACTATCAATGTGTAATAATGCCGATGAGGATATAAAAAAAACAGGCTTTGAGGGCCCTGGTTAATTGATGCAGTTTTCTGCGCAGGGGGATTTCCAGAGGTGAACCAGAGGTGCTCGTACCCCCGGATCACAGAATTTTCAACCGCTTTCTACAAGCAAAAATTAATTAATTAATATAGAGGTAAGATGGAAGAAAAAGAGACAGAAAAGACAGAAGAGGAAGAAACATACGGCGCCGAAGATATAAAGATACTCAAAGGGCTGAGCGCAGTAAGAAAAAGACCTGCAATGTACATTGGTTCAACCGGTCCGGACGGGCTGCACCATCTTGTATATGAGGTCGTAGATAACAGCGTTGACGAAGCGCTTGCAGGATTCTGCAATAATATCGATGTGATTCTTAATCACGACGGAAGCTGCACTGTAATCGATGACGGAAGAGGTATTCCTACCGGGCCTCATCCCGGTGATACTGAAGGACGGACCGCAGCCGAGGTCGCCCTTACAGAACTTCATGCAGGCGGAAAATTCGAATCAAAGGCATATAAGATATCCGGCGGTCTGCACGGTGTGGGGGTTTCAGTGGTCAATGCCCTGTCTGAATGGCTTGAAGTCGAGATCAAACAAAACGGCCAGGTATTTCAGCAGAGGTTCGAAAGGGGCAACCCATCAGGACCTCTATCAGTAGTCGGAAAGACAAAGGGGAGAGGCACAAAGGTAACCTTTAAACCCGACCCCGAAATATTCGAGATGACGGATTTCAGTTACGATGTCCTGTCACAGAGATTAAGGGAACTGGCATTTCTCAACAGAGGCTTAAAGATAACGGTTCTTGACGAAAGGGTAGACAAAAAACAGGAGTTTATATATAAGGGAGGAATAGTATCTTTTGTAGAACATCTCAATAAGAACAAGACCCCGCTTCATCCCAAGCCCGTATACATATCAGGGGAAAAGGACGGAATTTTTGCCGAGGTTGCCCTCCAGTATAACGATAGTTATGCAGAGGCCATCTTCACATTTGCAAACAATATCAATACAAGGGAAGGGGGAACCCACCTCGTCGGTTTCAAATCCGCTCTAACAAGGACCGCAAACAGTTATGCTTCTTCCTCAGGCATAGTAAAAAACGGGAAGGACAGCCTTTCAGGCGATGATATAAGAGAGGGATTAACAGCCGTTATAAGCGTTAAACTTCAAAATCCCCAGTTCGAAGGCCAGACAAAGATGAAGCTCGGCAACAGCGAGGTCAAGGGAATCGTTGAATCTATAGTTAACGATACACTCTCGTCGTATTTTGAAGAAAATCCATCCATTACCAGAAAGATTATAGATAAGGCGATACAGGCTTCACGCGCAAGAGAAGCCGCAAGAAAGGCAAGGGAGCTTACCAGGAGAAAAGGCGCACTGGAAGATACCGGACTCCCCGGCAAACTTGCTGATTGTTCTGAAAAAGATCCGGCCCTGAGCGAGCTCTTTATTGTTGAGGGAGATTCCGCAGGCGGTTCTGCCAAGCAGGGGAGAGACCGCCGCACACAGGCGATTTTGCCTCTAAGGGGAAAGATACTGAATGTCGAAAAGGCGCGCTTTGACAAGATGCTCGGATCAGAGGAGATCAGGATACTTATAACCGCTATGGGGACAGGCATAGGGGCGGATGATTTTGATATATCAAAGATCAGATACCATAAGGTAATACTGATGACGGATGCGGATGTGGACGGCGCCCATATAAGGACCCTTTTGCTTACATTCTTTTACAGACAGATGCCCCAGATCATCGAAAACGGATATCTATATATAGCACAGCCGCCGTTGTTTAAAGTTAAAAAAGGCAAAACAGAAAAATATATACAGAATGAGACCGCAATGCAAAATATGCTTTTTGAGCTTGCAGCAGATGACATGGCTATTCCAATTAAAGGTCAGGAGGTAAAAGGCAAGGCGCTGATCCCATTCCTTAAAAAACTGTCCAATTATGAAAGATTGATGGAATGGTTCGAAAGAAGGCGCAGGGACCCGATTGTCTTGAGGATCCTGCTTTCAGAGGCCATTGATAAAGCTCTGATGAAAGAAAAAAACAGGATGACAGAACTCCTTGAAAAGATCAGGTCACAGATCCCTGATATATCAATTGGAGATATATATGAAGACGAGGAACACGAAGGTTACGGGGTTGAAATAAGAAGACAGAATTACAAGATAATTCTGGATGCAAATCTCCTGTTATCCCCGGAATTCAGGGAACTGGAAACCCTGCATGGCTTTGCAAAGGATATGGGTAAGCCACCATATAAGATAGAGACCAAAGACGGTCAGAAGGATATGAAATCCACTACAGAGCTTTATAATTATGTCTTTGAAGCAGCCAGAAAGGGTCTTTCCATCCAGAGATACAAGGGACTCGGGGAAATGAACCCCCAGCAGTTGTGGGAGACAACGATGGATTCGGACAAAAGGACTTTGCTCCAGGTGAGCATTGAAGACAGTGTTCAGGCTGATGAGATTTTCACAATTCTGATGGGCGATCAGGTCGAGCCGAGAAAAGATTTTATTGTCAAACATGCGCTTGAGGCAAGAAATATAGACATATAGAGAGGATTGTTAATGTCAAAGATACCTGTAAATATAGAAGAAGAGATGAAGGTCAGCTACCTGGATTACGCGATGAGCGTAATCATAGGCAGGGCTCTTCCGGAAATAAGAGACGGCCTCAAGCCTGTGCAGAGGAGAATACTCTATGCCATGTTCAGGGAAGGGCTTCTCCCGAACAAGAAATATTCGAAAAGCGCCGGTGTTGTCGGTGAGGTGCTTAAGAAATACCATCCCCACGGCGACACCGCCGTATATGACGCAATGGTGAGATTAGCGCAGGATTTTAATATGCGGTACATGCTTGTTGACGGTCAGGGCAATTTCGGCTCTATAGACGGGGACCGTGCTGCTGCATACCGTTACACCGAAGCGAGGCTGGCTAAGATCTCAGAGGAACTACTGGCGGACATAGACAAAGAGACGGTAGACTTTACTCCTAATTTTGATGAGACGACAGAGGAACCCAAGGTGCTCCCATCGAGAATCCCCAACCTGATTATTAACGGCGCTGCGGGTATTGCTGTCGGTATGGCTACGAACATACCGCCGCATAATCTCGGAGAAGTTATCGATGCCCTTATTATGCTTTTAGAAAACCCGGATGTGACAGTTGAGGATATTATGACATCTGTAAAGGGGCCTGATTTCCCGACAGGCGGCATAATACACGGCACCACAGGGATTAAGGATGCATATGCAACCGGCCGTGGGCTTATTAAGGTAAGGGCAAAGGCGAGGATCGAGAGAGAGCACAGGGGCGGGGAAAATATTATCATCTCAGAGCTTCCTTATCAGGTTAATAAAGCCAGGCTTATTGAAAAGATAGCAGAGCTTGTCAGAGAAAAGCATATAGAAGGCATCTCTGATATAAGAGACGAGTCAGACAGGGACGGCATAAGAGTAGTCATCGAGCTAAAACGGGGCGAGATGGCTGAGGTTGTTCTTAACAACCTCTATAAACATACTCAGATGGAAACAACCTTCGGTATTATCATGCTTGCCTTGGTGGGTGGTCAGCCGCATGTGCTCGGCCTTAAGAAGGTGTTGAGCTACTTCCTGCAGCACAGGCGCGACGTTATCCTAAGAAGGACAAGATTCGAACTCAGAAAGGCCGAGGAAAGGGCCCATATCCTTGAAGGCTTAAAAATAGCACTGGACAATCTTGATGAAATAATAGCTCTTATAAGATCAGCAAAAAGCCCTGATGAGGCAAAACGCAGCCTGATGAAATATTATCCTCTTTCAGAGATCCAGGCTCAGGCCATCCTTGACATGAAACTACAGAGGCTTACAGGGCTTGAGAGAGACAAGATTATAAGTGAATATAAAGAAACCCTTAAGGAGATAGAAAGGCTCAGGGCGATACTCGGAAGCGAGGCGCTTGTTTCTAAAATAATTAAGGATGAACTCCTCGAGGTCAAAACAAAATATGCTGACGAAAGACGGACAGAAATAACAGAGGAGACCAAGGAGATAACCATAGAAGACCTTATAACAGAAGAGGAGATGGTCATAACGCTTTCACATACCGGGTATATCAAGAGAAATCCGCTGAGCGCATACAGAAGCCAGAGGCGCGGGGGCAAGGGGTCAACAGGCATGGAAACAAAAGAAGAGGATTTTGTCGAGCAGCTCTTCATCGGCTCAACACATGACTATATGCTTTTCTTCACCAACCTTGGCAGGCTTTACTGGCTTAAGACATATCAACTCCCTGAGGCTGGACGCGCTGCAAAAGGCAAGGCCCTTATTAATCTCCTGCAGCTCTCTGAGGGGGAACACATTTCTACGGCCCTTCCCGTTAGGGATTTTAAGGAAGGGTATCTTGTTATGTTTACAAAGAACGGCACTGTGAAGAAAACAGCACTTAAATCCTACAGCAACCCGAGGGGCAAGGGCATTATAGCGATATCTCTCGAAGAAGGAGACGAGTTGATCGCCGTAAGAAAGACGACCGGCAATAACGACCTTATAATAGGCACACGCAATGGCCTGTCGATTAAATTCAATGAGGAAGACGTAAGAGACACAGGCCGGACAGCAAAGGGTGTGCGCGGCATTAGGTTAGTCAAAGGGGATGAAGTGGTTGCAGCAGAGGTAGCCGAAGAAAAAACAGCGATTCTCACGGTTGCAGAAAACGGTTTTGGAAAAAGGACAAAGATCGAGGATTATCCGCTTCAAGGCAGGGGAGGGAAAGGCGTAATATCCATAAAACTGACCGAAAAAGGCGGCCAGGTTACAGGTCTTCTCCAGGTCAGGGAAGAAGACGAGGTTGTTATGATAACAGGCGCAGGCAAACTCATCAGGACAACCGCAGAGAACATATCCATACACGGCAGGAATACACAGGGCGTAAAACTCATGGATACCGCGGATGAAAAGATAGTCAGTATTGCTAAGGTTGTCGAGAAGGATTAGGCACTATCTTAAATTTGAAAAAACAGCAGGTAAAAGCGCCGAAAACACCTTGTAATAACTACAGACATTGATTACGAAAGAAACATCTGACCTTTTCAGAAAAGGCATTGGAGAACTCGGTATTCGATGCACAGATGTTCAGATCAATGCATTTTTTGTCTATCTTGAAGAACTCAAGAAATGGAATAGGGCGCACAACCTTACTGCATTAGAAACAGACCGGGAAATAATCATCAAGCATTTTCTGGATTCACTTCTTTTCAGTAAGGTTCTGCCTGATGATATTCAGACAGTTGCTGATGTTGGAAGCGGCGCAGGATTTCCCGGAATACCGATAAAGATAATAAAACCTCATTTATGGGTATTTCTTATTGAGCCGACAAAAAAGAAGGCAGTCTTTTTAAGACATATCTGCAATAAATTGGGTCTTAAGCAGATAGAAATAGTTGAAAATAGAGTAGAAGACATTGATGACATCCAAGTCGATGCTGCCTTAACAAGGGCCCTTTTCAGCATTGACGATTTTATAAAAAAGGCTGGAATAATCCTGAATCCAAACGGCGTACTGATTCTGAGCAAAGGACCGAAAGTTGATGAGGAATTAAAAAAGATAGAACTGATAAGCATTTCCGAGAAAGATTTTAGAATTCCAGTGGAAAACATATTTACTGTTTGGGTTCCAACTCCTATTTATCTTTCTATAAAGGATTTCAAACTTCCAATAGAAAATACAAACAGGCATCTGGTTATTATTAAATTTGGCTGTGTTAAAATGAACAATGCCTGATTTGATTAGGATATCCCTGACTTTTCTGATAATCCTGTTACTTCTGAGGAAAAAGCTCAATATTGGCTATGTAATGTCGATAGCGGCTGTGGTTCTCTTTGCGCTCTACCAAATGAATATCGCAGGCATTATAACAACTGCAAAAAAAACTGTAACAAGTAATATTACCATCAAACTTCTGCTGGCTTTGTCTTTGATCAGGATGTTCGAAATGATTCTCAGGGAAAATAATGTGCTCTCTAACATGATGTCAACGGTCAAGGTTTTTTTTAAAAACAGGAGGGCTGTTATTATAACAATGCCGCTTCTTATCGGGATGCTGCCTTCTCTTGGGGGCGCATATTTTTCGGCTCCTATGGTGAAAGAGGCAACAGCCGGCCTGAAGATGAGCCAGGAGGAAAAGGCGTTCATCAACTACTGGTTCAGGCACCCATGGGAATATATACTCCCTCTGTATCCGGGGATACTGCTTGCCTCGGCAGTATCAAATATCCCCCTGCATAACATGATTAATGCGAATCTGTCTTACGCCATTGTACTGCTGTTGACAGGTTTTATTTACAGCATGAAAGGTATCGGCAAAAATGATAGCGCTATTAGGGCGGCTCAAGGAAAGCCGGGGAAAACAGTAAATATATCAAAACAGGAGAGAGTGAGTTTTCTGCCTGTTCTGGCGGTGATTCTTCTTGTTGTCATTATTCGTATAGAACTTCACTACGCGCTTCTGTTGATAACGGTCCCCTTGATTCTTTTTTATAAATATCCGCTAAGGGAGATTCTGCGCGTTACGAAGCATGGATTTGCTCTGGAAGTCATAGTGCTGATCTTCGGCACAATGCTCTTTAAAGAGACGATGGAGGCATCTGGGGCTGTTAAGAATTTAAGCAGATATTTTGTGGAACAGGGAATTCCAGTGCTACCTATAATATGTCTTCTTCCCTTCCTGATTGGATTGCTTACAGGCTTGACAGTAGGTTTTGTCAGCAGCACTTTCCCACTCCTTATAAGCATAGCAGGAGGGACTTCCCTTGCAAATATGTCCCTTGCATTTGCAGCCGGGTTTATAGGGGTTCTCCTGTCTCCTGTTCATCTCTGTCTTGTGCTGACAAGGGAATACTTTAAGGCAGACCTTTTGGGAATGTATAGAAAGATGATCCCGGCAAGCACATTTATCTTTATTGCGGCAATAATAGAATATTTGATATTAAGGCGGATTACATAATCTTCACAAACAGGACAGCCTTTCACTTGCTTAATCTTAACCTGAACCTCTGCCTTAACCTGCGGCTTTTATGCTATATTTATGTAGATTATGCTAAAAGAAT
>JAKAKQ010000057.1 GCA_021813425.1 Nitrospirota bacterium | reverse complement strand
ATCGCAGGGGCCAAAGACCCCATAGCCATGGCAGAGGCGATGAAGCATGCTGTTCTAGCCGGCAGGCTTGCATACAGGGCAGGAAGGATACCGAGGAAATTGTATGCAACAGCAAGCAGCCCTATAGAAGGAATGCTTTAGAGACATTAAAAAGTGTCTGTTGCAGAAGCTGTTATTTGTCACCCTGAACGAAGTGAAGGGTCTCATGTCCTTGAAAATACGAGATCCTTCGCTGAGCTCAGGATGACACTCAAAGTGGTGAATTTATGACGCACTACACTCGTAAATAGTTTAAATATAAAAAATAAACTGATAACCGGCTACTGACAACTGATCACTGAAAAGAGGGAGGTAAGAGGGAGATGGAGGCTTACAGGTATCAGCAGCTTGCGTATCTGATCGTGCCAATAATACCTGGAATGGGATTTTTTTATGTGCAAAATATGAGAGAAAAAAGAATAGATTTCAGATTATATCTTATAACTGACAGGAGACTTTTCCCTGATCATCATTCACTGCTTATTGCCGTCGAGGAGGCATTGAAAGGCGGTGTGAAGGCTGTACAATTAAGGGAGAAGGATATCGGGACAAGGGAGTTGCTGGATATGGCATATGATTTCAGGAGTCTGACTGACGGATACAATGCGAAACTGTTTATAAACGACAGGGTTGATATAGCGCTTGCCGTCAAAGCCGAAGGTGTTCATCTTGGAAATTCAGGCATGCCTGCATATGCAGCGAAAAAGGCCTCCGGGGGAAATCTGCTTATAGGCGTATCAACACACAGCCTTAAGGAGGCTGTGGATGCTGAGAAGGATGGAGCCGATTTTATAACCCTGGGTCCTGTATTCGAAACCCCTTCAAAGAAGCGGTACGGCAAGCCTTTGGGCACTGATATCCTGAGAAAAGTCAGGGATGAGATATCGATCCCCATACTTGCCATAGGAGGCATCAGTACAGGCAGGGTCGAAAAAGTATTACAGTCCGGTGCGCATGGGATAGCTGTCATATCAGCTGTCCTGACATCTGATAATATAAAGACTATAACAGAAGAATTTATGAGGTTATTGAAATGACAAGAATCGAATATGCAAAAAAAGGGATTATCACTGATGAAGTCAGGCAGGTTGCCTTAAGCGAAGGCCTTTCTCCCGAACAGCTTTCTGAAGATATTTCATCAGGTGTCAGTGTGATACCAGTAAATAAAAACCACAAGATAACACCTATCGGTATCGGCAGGGGAATGCGTACAAAAATAAACGCAAATATCGGGACCTCAAAGGATAAGATTTCGATTGAAAGCGAGACCGAAAAGCTTGAGGTCCTTGTAAAATACGGCGCCGATGCCGTCATGGACCTTTCAACAGGAGGTCCGATAAAAGACCTCCGCAATATGATGTTGAGAAAATCACCTATAGCAGTAGGCACAGTGCCTATTTATGAGGCGGCTGTCCGAGCAGCCGGGCAGAAAGGCTCCATATCCAAAATGACTGAGGATGACCTTTTCTCTGTGATTGAAGAACATGCTGCTGCTGGAGTTGATTTCATAACAGTGCATTCCGGACTGACAATGAAGGCCGTCGAAAGGTTGAAAAAAGAAGGCAGGATACTCGATATAGTAAGCCGGGGAGGTTCTTTTCTCCTCGAATGGATGATCTATAATGAAAAGGATAACCCCCTTTATGAACAGTTTGACAGACTTCTTGAGATCGCTGTCAAACATGATATGACCCTGAGTCTCGGTGACGGCATGCGTCCCGGATGTCTCGCCGATGCCACTGACCGCACTCAGATAGAAGAGCTCCTCACACTCGGCGAGCTAAGGGACATGGCTGTTGAAAAAAATGTGCAGGTAATCATAGAGGGCCCCGGCCATGTTCCCTTAAACCAGGTGGAGTTGAATGTGAAACTCGAAAAGGAGATATGCAAAGGCGCTCCGTTCTATGTGCTTGGACCTCTTGTTACAGATATAGGAATGGGTTACGACCATATAACAGCCGCTATCGGCGGGGCTGTTGCCGGGGCAGCAGGTGCTGACTTTCTGTGTTATGTAACACCTTCAGAACATATAAGGCTCCCGACTATAGAGGATGTAAGAGAAGGTGTAATAGTATCAAAGTTAGCTGCACACGCCGCTGATATCGCAAAGGGGATAAAAGGCGCACTGAATGCCGATATTCAAATGGCAAGATGCCGCAAAGCCCTTGACTGGAACGGCCAGATCGCTCTCAGTCTTAATCCCGACAAGGTCAGGGAATGGAGGGCCGAGATCCCGCCGGCAGAAAGCGATGTATGCAGTATGTGCGGGGAATTCTGTGCGATAAGGACAGTTGAGAAGGCGCTGAAAAAGGATAAATGAAAGGCAATAAGGTTAATTTTATACCTGCAAATGCGATATTATTAATCGGCCCGACCGGATCCGGCAAAACACCTCTCGGTAATTATATAGAAGAATATGGATTTAACGGTAAAAGGTGCTTCCATTTTGATTTCGGACATGAACTCAGGAGTATCGCAGGCATTGATCCCCCTCCTCATGGTTTTGACAAAGATGACCACGCCTTCATAAGGGGTGTGCTCGAAAAAGGTCTTCTCCTCGAAAACGAGCATTTCCATATCGCAGAGAAGATAGTTGAGTATTTTCTCAACCGCAAGGGGTTCCGGGATGATGACATGCTGCTCCTTAACGGCCTGCCGAGGCATATTGATCAGGCACAAGATGTCGCCAGGGTCGCAGACATCCGCAAACTTATAGTGCTCGAATGCTCTCCTGACGATATATTCGGGAGAATCCTGGGAAATACAGGCGGGGACAGGACAGAGCGGACCGACGACAGTATCGGGATGGTCAGGAAAAAACTCGATATATTTGAAAGGCGCACAAAACCGCTGATAGATTACTATTCAAAGATCAATAGCAAAATATTCAGAATAAAGGTCACAACAACATCAACTGCAGAGAACCTTTATTCCGGGCTCATATCCATACCCGGCATTTTTTAATAGCAAAAAATAATAATTATGATAAAATACCAATATTTATCACATATTTTCGTTAAAGGAGGGTTTTATGAGAATTGAAAGTAAAATCGTTGTATCGGTCATGGTATTGATTTTATCTGTCTCCGTTGTCTTTGCCGTGGATTTTCCATATCGGAAAGATTTTCCGAACGTGTCTTATATTTCTTCCCAGGATCTTAAGGCAAAGTACGATAAGAATGAAGTTATAATCATCGATGTAAGGTCCAAGATCGAATATGATGTGATCCATATCAGCAAATCCATTCATGTCCCCATGGCATATGCAACATTTGTCGATCATGTTGCAAACCTGATAAAAGAAAATCCAAAGAAAATTATTGCATTCTACTGCAATGGGATAACATGCCTGAAATCATATGAATCGGCCCAGAAAATGGTGGAAGCCGGGCATAAAAACACCTTTGCATATGATGCCGGAGTTCCTGAATGGTCAAAACTTTATCCGTTAGAGACGGTTGTACTGGGAAAGGTTCTAAAAGATCCCTCAAAGCAGCTCATTTCCGAAAGCGAATTCAAGAAAAGGCTGATTAACTTTGAAACATTGAAGGCCAAGGCAGCCGACGCAAATGCAATTGTCATCGATGTAAGAGATCATATCCAGAGTTCAGGGAAACTTCCCGGTCTTGAAAACGCAAAGACCTTGCCTCTCGACAAATTCATTCCGAATTTCTTAGCGCAAAAAAGGGACCAGGACAAAACCCTCCTGATATTCGATCAGGTAGGCAAGCAGGTCGAATGGCTTATGTATTACCTGCGGGATTACGGATATGAAAACTATTTTTTCCTTGATAAAGGAGCTACAAAAGTTCTTCAAAAACAGGAATATAAATAGGAGCGGTACTTAAGTTTATCCTTTCCATTGCTTAGGAAGGCAGGCGTTACAAAGGCATTCGATTTCAGATTTGAATAAACCTTATAAAGGGGCTGCTCTGGCGCCCCTTTATAATTAAGGAGGGAATGAGTTGTTTGCATCTAATACTGTCGGCAAGAAATTCATGGTTCCTACGCTTTTACTGACTGTGCTGCTCCTTTCTCTATTGGGGATGTTTATGGCGATGAACAGTATTTCAGCCATCAAGAGCATGCTGCAGTCCAAGGCCGAGGCAATGGCTGATTTCATGTCCAAGGTGAGCATTCCTTCCTATGAAAGTTTTGACTACCCTGCCCTTGACAATCTTATCCAGGAGATAACGAAAAACCCGGAGGTGGATTTTGCCGTATTCTATGATTCTAAGAGTAAACCCCTGACTGAAGAAACAAAGAAGATTGGTCCCTCATTCATAGTCCTCGAGCGGAAGATTGTTGACAAAAGCGGTCTGCATCTCGGTTATCTGAAGATCGGCTTTAACAAGGCAGCCATATCGAACAATCTGCGTAAAAGCATTATAATCCTCTCAACAAGCGTTGCTGTCGCAATATTCTTATTTGTATTCGGGATAAGAATTCTCACCAAGTGGGTTATTCTCCGGCCAATCACTCATATGAAATATGTTTCAGGGAAGATGGCCTCTGGAGACCTCACAAATCTTATAGAAACAGGCGGGAATGATGAGATTGCAGAGCTCGGCATGGCTATAAATACCATGGCATCCAATCTCAAGGACATGATATTCAGGATAAGAAGCATCACGAACGCCGTCTCAAACGTTACATCTGTCATCGCCGCTTCATCTCACAAGGTTTTAGACACTGCGAACGTCCAGAAAAAAGCTATTGAAGAAACAGCCCTTTCGATAGATAATATGAATGATTCCATATCCAGTGTCGCTTCTAATATAGAGAACCTTTCCAGTCTGTCAGAAGAAACAGCATCTTCAGTAATGCAGATGAATGTATCTATTGACACAGTTGCAGAGAACTCCGGTGTTTTTTTTGAATCATCTCAGGAGACTGCTTCCTCAATAGAGGAGATGATCGCTTCCATTAAACAGATAGCAGAGAACCTCGATATCCTGTCCGCATCTTCAGATGAGACTGCATCTGCGATCTCTGAAATGAACGCATCGGTAAAAGAAGTGCAGAGGAGCGCAAATGAATCGGTAAAGCTTGCTGAAACAGTCAATACTTATGCATCCGAAGAGGGAATGAATGCCATACATGCTGCGACTAAAGGTATTATGGATATAAAGGAAAATATGGGCGCTCTCTCGGATGTCATAAACCGTTTACGTAAAAGGTCCGCAGAGATCGGCAAGATCGTTACTGTAATAGATGATATTACCGACCAGACCACTCTGCTTGCCATTAACGCAGCGATCCTTGCTTCCAAGGCCGGTGAACACGGCAAGGGGTTCTCTGTGGTGGCAAACGAGATAAAAGATCTTGCGGAAAAGACCTCTATCTCAACAAATGAGATTTCAAATCTCATAACATCGGTCCAGGATGAAACAAAGTCAAGCGTTGAGATGACCGCAAAAGGTATTCGGGCAGTGGAAGTGGGCATGAAACTTTTTGATAATGTAAGCAGCGCCCTGAACAGCATTATTACAAGTTCACTCACATCCACAGATATGGCAAAGACGATTCAGAGGGCAACTGAGCAGGAAGTACATGCAATAAACCAGATAACAAATGCAGCAAAGAATATGACTGAACAGATAAACCAGATAACTGCGGCGACAGGGGAGCAGAACAAAGGGAGTAAATTCATCATAGATGCAGCAGAGAGGATGAAGGATTTATCCCTTCAGCTCAAGACAACCACAACAGAGCAATCACGGGGCAGCAAACAGATAACCGGCGCCATAGAGAATGTAACCCACCAAACAGCTCAGATAGCAGAGGCCGCAAACAGTCAGAAGACACAGAGTACAGAGATTGACAAAGCTATGAACAGGATACAAAGTTCGACTGACGAACTGATACAGTCATCGGTTGAGATGAACTCGGAAATAAGCGCCCTTTCAAACGAGGCACAGAACCTTCTGCTCGCGCTTCAAAAATTCAGAGTCTGATACGGAGCCGCATTCAAACGCTAACTGCGTTGGCTTCGTCGTCAGCTCCTCAACATACAAATCCCGAAAGCTTTCGGGACGTCGCTTTCTCCTTGCCGCCTTGTTATCATTTGAATGCAACTCCGTATGAAAACACAGCTTCTCTCAGCAGAAAAAAATCTCGCTGATCACAGCGCCTTTATTTTTTTGAGCGCAAGGATAAAATTTTCAGTGAGCAGGGGATTAAAGTCTTTGCCTGTTGCTTCCTTGATCAAACCAGCTATAACAGGCACATCGAGCGCCTTTCTGTATGTCCTTTCAGTCCTGAGTGCGTCAAAGAAATCTGAAAGGGCAACGATCTGGCTTATTATATGCTGTTTTTTACCCCGCCTCCTGGTCTCGGGATATCCGGTCCCGTCGAACTTCATGTGATGTTCAAATGCAACAATCACAGCCAGTGCAGGCATGTCTGCCAGAGTGGAAAGATACATTGCGCCATATACCGGATGTTTCTTCATTTCAGTCCATTCCGACGAATCGAGCTTCCCCTGTTTTTCCAACACTTCCTTTGATATATATATCTTCCCGATATCGTGAAGCAGTCCGGCAAGCCCAACCTCATGGAGAATCTCGCCTTTAAGACCAAGTGATTCTGCCTGGAATATCGAAAGCACAGAAACGTTTGTAGTATGCGCGTAGGTGTATTCACTGTATGACTTGACAGGGCTGAGGACGCGCAGGACATTGGCCTCACGCTTAAGGGTTGAAATAAAGCTTATTACAACATCTTCAAGTCCAACCGTATCGAGTGTCTTGAATCTTGATGCCCCCTGATGAATCTCTTTGACCCTGGCAATATTTTCATCCATTATCGCCAGGACATTCTCTCCTTCGGCCTTCAGTCTGACATCCACTATACCTGTGGATATATGTTGATGCGCGGAAGAGATCTTCTCGGAAGAGACTATCTCGGATATAAATGTCTTCATCTCCTCGGGAGTAATCCCCTTTTTAATTACAATCTTTTCAATGCCCTTCCTTCTCAGTTTCTTTATAAGGTTGTTAAGATGGATGCTTTTTTCAGAAAAAGGCACATTATTAATTATCAGGCTGTCGCCAAGCACGATAAGGATAATGGTATCATCCGAGTAAAGATCGTCCAGCAACCTGACTGCCTTTCCTGCAAGATATAAGACTGCCGGGTGTTCCTGTGAATATAGCGAGCAATTAGACAGGGCAGTCATAATATGCGATGCCAATTCAAGTACTTTTTCGGTATCTATTGCAGCTTCATTTTTTGGGAGTGTCATTGTTTTCCCTCATGAATCTTTCGCTTATGTTCCTGATTTCCTGGTTTTTTGACATAATTCCAAGTTCAAGGAGCGGCTTTATCGAGTCATACGGGTAATTATCAAGATTTTTAAATATCTCCAGTTTGAGTTCCTCGAGATAGCCTTTATAAAACAGGGTCCTTGCCCTGATCACTTTTAAAAGGGAGCCTGCTGCTCCCCTGTCTCCTATCTCGCCAAGCGCTTTAACAATATCAATCCTGAAGAATGACTCCGTGCCGAAGATATCTTTTTTCTCAAGAAATTCCGTCAGATAAGGCACTGCCTCCTTTATCCTGTATGTGCCCGCAAGCCGGATCATGCCGGTTCTTAACTCCGTGTTTGGATTCTGCAGATATAACTTCAGAAAAGGTATGGCATCATTGGTCTTGAAATGCAGCAGTGTCTTTACCGCCTCTATGCATATATTTATGTTCTTGTGCTTGGCTAATTTTTTTATATGGGCAGCATATTGCCTGCCGTTGCACTCTCTTAACAGATACAGCATATTTCTTACAACATACCATCTCTCATCTTCCAGCCTTTGAACAACATAAGAGTTAACATCGCTGCCCAGAGACTCAAGAATCGAAAGCAGAAATTTTCTGACACTGGCATCGGATTCCTCCACAAGGATATCGAGAAGATGGTTTATAATAGAAAGCTTGAAGGCCCTTGCGAGCCTGATGACGTCCTCCCGACCTTTTCTGCCAAGTAATCTGAACGCCTCAACAAGTTTTGTAATGAATGCCTCTGAGCGGAAAAAATATTCGATCATGCTCGATGCGTTGCGGCTGAATCTCCCCCCGAGCGCCTGAGATTTCAATGTATTGTAGATTTCGAGTATCTCCTCGAAACGTCCTGTTTCTAAGAGTATATTCACGAACTCAGAAAGTTTTGTAACAAGCTTCAGGTTCTCTTCATCGTTTATATAATCTGTATCTAAAAGCTCCAGCATAACACCTGAAAGGGTCCGGTCTATAACATCAGTTTTGCAATCATCTCTTAACTGGGCGAGTTTAAGACCACCCGTTGCTGAGACTTTCAGCATCTTTTCGAGATCCCTTTTATAGCCGTCACTGACATAGGCCTTAAAGTGGTCTTCATCAAAAAGCCTCATAATGTCCTCTCCAAGTTCTATATCATGCACAACCGCATTAGCTTGATCGAAGAGATCAAATTCAAACTTACTCCCCTTTTTTATCGCTGTAAGTTTATCGATAAGGTTCTTGAGGGTGTCGGGTATAAGAGATGAATGGTCCGTGAAAATCCCGGCCAATCTTTGAAAACCTTCGGGTGTCATCTCTTTTATAGTCTTTTCGACATCGCTTATATTGCCGGTAAAATAATCAGAACTCCTCGACAGAAACTGCCGTTTTATCTCGGGTTTGAGTTCGTTTATAAATGTCATAAATCTTTCTATCGATTCGCTGCTCAACTTCTGCTCACCCTTTTTTTTCAGATACGTGGTAATCACTCTGTCATATGCCTCATCTTCCGTATCTTCAGTGATGGCCGAATTAATAAAAAAGGCCATATCCTCAGGAGGCAAGCTCTGGATTATGCTTTCTCCGTCGCCGGCGAGTTTCCCCTGCAAAAGGCCGTATACATACTCTTCCCAGACCTCGCTCCCCTTCCCTCCAACCCTCTGGGCGCCTTCTATGAACCCCAGGGCAGAAAAATCTATCGGGATCAACCTGATATGGCTGATATTCTTTCCCTTTGCCAGCTCAACAAGTGCAGTACCGGTAGGCGAGTCCTTCAGTGTCAAGAGCTCATGGAAAGCTGTGAGTTCCTCTTTTGTGGCGCCGGAAGAGAATGTGACAGCCGCGATGCCTTTTGTATGAAGACTTGCTGCAAACTCTGTAAAGACCGGATTTCTCTTGTCCAGTGTATATTCATCGACCACAAGTGTATTTTTGGTAATGCCGAGCGCTATGTCGCATCTGAGTTCGAACAATTTCAGGAGATAACCAAAGGCCCTCTCAATGGATTCCTTTGCTATGGGATGATCCGAAGGATACAGCCCGACGCTCCGTCTCGATATGTTCAGTTCGATGACCGCATCTGAAAGGAGCTTCGCATCTAAAGGGAGTTTTTCCTGTTTTTCTTCCTGCATTTTTAATTATCTAACAGACTGTTTGTGATCAAATTTAAAAAATCAGTTTGAACGTGATTGCCTTAATTGTATAAATTGATTATATCAATGCAATGCCGATATATCAAACAATCTGATATTATTAACCCGGCGAATAAAATGGTAATCCTGAATCCTTCGCCTCTCGTCATTCTGAGCGTAGCGAGGAATGACGAGAGGCGAAGGGCTCAGAATGACAACGTTCAAGTATTAAATTGCCGACGTAATAATTCGGGAAAATAAATCCGGGATGTTATAATTATCATCATGAAAATTGTTGATGCAAAAAACCTCACCAAGTATTATGGTGATTTAAAGGCCCTTGATAACATAGATTTTGAGATACTCAAGGGTGAATGTTTTGGCTTTCTCGGACCAAACGGTGCAGGCAAGACAACGGCAATGAGTATTATCTACTGTTTCATGCCTCCCACATCAGGCAATGTAAGGGTTTTTGATATGGATGTCACTGAAAACCAGAGTCAGATAAAATCAAAGATCGGCGTTATGCCGCAGGATGACAACCTTGACCCTGACCTGACGGTCTTTGAAAACCTCATCGTCTACGCAAGATATTTTGATATCTTAAAGAAAGACTCTTCGCGCCTTGCATGGGAACTACTTGATTTCGTTGAATTAAAGGGAAAGGCAGATGTAAAGATAGGAAGCCTTTCAGGGGGTATGAAACGCAGGCTCATCCTTGCAAGATCGCTTATAAACAATCCCGAACTTTTAATCCTTGACGAGCCGACCACAGGTCTTGACCCCCATAGCAGGAGGGCGGTATGGGAGAAACTGGATTATCTTAAGGCAAGGGACACCACACTTATTCTCTCAACTCATTATATGGAAGAGGCTGAAAGGCTGTGCGACAGAGTGGCCATTATGGATTCAGGAAAGATCGTAACAATCGACGCACCTTCAAGGCTGATGGATTTACATGGAGGGAATCTCGAAGACGTTTATATTAAACTGACAGGGAGGAAATTAAAAGAGGTGGTGGTTTGAAACTTAAAAAGGCATATAGGGTCTGGCAGAGAAATTTCACGGTTTATACAAAGCTGTATAAATCAAGCATAGCGCTTAATTTTGTCGAACCGGTGCTCTACCTTGCCGCGCTTGGACTTGGATTAGGGGCATTTGTCAAGGAAATAAACGGCGTGCCGTACATAAACTTTATAGCTCCGGGGATCATAGCATCATCATCCATGTTTGCCGCTATCTATGAATGCACATATGGCACTTATGTGAGGATGACATATCAGAAGACCTTTGATGCGATACTTGCAACACCCGTAAATATAGACGACCTCATAGCAGGCGAGTTAATGTGGGGCGCCACAAAAAGCCTGATCTATGGCACAACGATTATTATAGTTATTTCTCTTTTTGGCCTTGTAAGTTCACCGATGGTAATTCTTGTAATCCCGGCCCTGATAATAAGCGGGCTGATCTTTGCTGAGATTTCTGTAATTTTTACGGCAATAGTCCCCGGTATAGATTCCTTCAACTATTTCTACACGCTTTTTATGACCCCTATGTTCCTTTTTTCTGGTATATTTTTTCCATTGGATAACCTGCCGCCTGTTGTGTCAAAGATAGCCTTCTTCACTCCTCTATATCACCTTGTGAATATCTGCAGGTCGTTTTCACAGGGGCAGTTGATTGCTGTCCAGTGGGATATCCTTTGGATTTTTGTTGTGGTTTTAATGCTTGCGCCCTATCCATTCAGACTGATGAGAAAGAGGATTGTTAAATGAGGTTATTATCTATAAATTACCACCCCTGCCCCTCCTAAAACAGGAGGGGAGTTGTGTAGTTGAGAAGATTGAATCTAACCCCTCTTCCCAACTCCTCATATAACAGCGTCTCCGGATCGTCCCTAAATCTCCTCTGAGACCCCGACAACTCCGGCTTCTTTCTCTGATTTGGAAAATGCCAGCATGATAAGGAATATGATCTGCACAATAGGCACGAGCATTAAAAGTCCAAGCCATTTGTTTTTGCCAAGGTTTTCTGTTATACACATCCAGAGATAAATACTTACTATAAAATTAACTATAGGGACAAGCAGCAGAACAATCCACCATGCTGGTTTCCCTGCGGCTGTAACCCATGTCCAGACCTGGACAATGGGAATAAACGCAGTCCACGGAGCCGGAACATTGAGCTTTTTGGCAATAAGGAAGAGACAAAAACAAAAAAACAGGTACAAGGCAATTCCAATTATCAGAAAGATCATTGCAAATCCCGCGATCAGAGCCTTGAGTCCTCCTGGCATGCCGAGGATCTCCTGTTTCGGCATAGGCATAGGTGGTAATCCTGCTGGTGGCATAACAGGTTTTGGGGGTTCGACCTTTTGCGCGGCAGGCGGGACAGGGACATCTTCCTCTTCAGGTGTTTTTTGCGGACTGACTGCAGGAGTTTCGGGTTTTTGGGTCTGAGTCTCTCTTGAAGTTTGCTTTTCAGCAGCCGGCTCCTGTTTTGTCACAGGCTGTTTTGTTTCAGGTTGTTTCGATTTACTCTCAGGAACGGGTTGTTCCTCTGCCGGCGGCGCTTCGGCCTCTTTGATCCTGGCCTTTTTGTATCTTTCATACGAACCCGGCTCGCCTACCGAAGCCATCGGATCGATCAGATATGCCTCTTTAAAATATTCATTGGCCTCATCATATTTTTTGAGTTTATACAATGCATAACCAAGACGATAATATGCATCAGGGTCCGGGTTCTTTTTTACATATTCCTTTAAAAGTTTTGCAGCCTCTTTGTAATTTTTGCTGTTGTAATATTTAAGGGCCTTGTCATGTTCGGGATTGGTCCCCGCAAAAATTACAGTTGAGGTTGAAGACAATACAAATGTCAAAACAATAATAAAAGCTATTTTTCTCATAATCGCCTCCATTTTTTTAAGGCTTTTCAATTCTTTAACATTATATCAAATTATATTTTTATTACAAGATATTTGTTCTTCTGCAAATTTCTTGCTTTTTTAATCTGTTTTCTGTAAAACTAATTCAAGTTTCAGGTGCCTAAGGGCTTAATAGGGAATCCTGTTAAATTCAGGAGCGGTCCCGCCGCTGTAATCCCGATTCTGATTCTTCAGAATAAGCACCTTTACCGGTAATATGCCACTGTTCATATCTGGATGGGAAGGCTGGTAAAGGTCGGGAAAGTCAGAAGACCTGCCTGTAAAAAGCAGTCAGCTCACAGCTAAGAGCTATCAGCTTTAAGCTAATGAATGCCTTCTCGTGGACAGAAGGTGAGGATGAAGTAAAACAGGGTGCAATCCTCAGGATCCCTTTATGGATT
>JAKAKQ010000261.1 GCA_021813425.1 Nitrospirota bacterium | reverse complement strand
TGGACTTGTCATCTTTTACATTCTTCGTAATTGTCTTCACATCCCCGGCTTCCCCGGGATTCGCCTCTACAGTCTCCTTAATCCTTTTTTCTGAAATCTGCTCCTTCTCCAGAGCATCCTTTAACCATGTAATATTCCTCTGCACTATCGCTGTGTTTCTCCCTGCTGCCTGCGAACTGCCGGTGAGGATCCAGTTTGCGATCTTTGCCGGCGATGCCTTTCCTTCGTCAGAAAATATTTCATAAGGGAAGTCTTTAAGGGCTTCCTCAAAAGTAGCCGCCTGTTTTTTACCGGCCTGCATGGCTGCGGTGACATGTGCCGAGAATTCGGAAAGCCTGTCGGATATATCGTGCGAGAGGCTTCTGACAGCATACAGCTTTGAAAGCATGTCCTTCGAATAAAACATGCTTGGGTTGGCTGTCAGCTTAAGGAACTCATTTATCGTCCACTGGATTCTGGAGAGTTTCAGCTCTTTCGAATGCTGGGTTGCCAAAACTTCGGGTAATTTATGTGCCTCATCGACAATAACTATATCCTTATTTGCAAACATGCCGCCGGCAGCAACAAGGTAATGATGGTTCGTAACGATGATGCGTGCATCCATCCCACTTCTCATATATTTCGAGTACCCGCATCTTTTCTCCCCTGTTTTGTCGTAGCACTTACAACCGTTTAATCCACGGCACGCCATCTCCTGCCATGCCTCGTTGCGCATTTTTGGAAGTTCTCTCTGAGTCACGGGCTTCCTGGATTTTTTCGTCTTTTCTACCAGCTTCTTGATTTTCTTGAAGTCGACAGCCGACATTCCGCCTTTTATGGTATTCAGCCTTGTATTGTCACTGTCATCGGGAAGTTTAAAAACAGGATCGTCCTCACACAGAAAATTCCCCGATCCTATCAACTTGCCGACATCAGCCATATTGAGTTCGCTCTTATGGTGCTTCCTGAAATAGTTCATCACTGCAGGGAGATCCTTCCCTACAATCTGGTCCTGAAGGGTATGCGTTGCGGTGGAAATAACCACCTTTGCTCTCTCGTTCTTAAGAAGATAATCTATCACGGGAAACAGGTATGCGTAGCTCTTGCCATACCCGGGCTCAGCCTCAATGATGCCTTCTGACTTCCCGCTGATGACAGACGCAATCGTGCTGGCCATCGTCTCCTGTTCCGGCCTTCTTTCAAGGTTGCCGTCTAATATGAAATCACTGAATTTAGCCATTTTGTCTCCTTTCTGTTTTTAATATTTTTTATCTGCCTGGTCCCGGACTCGGCGAAATGTCTTCCTGGTTGCCGGACGTACTCGGGATGCTATCTAATGTTGACTGTTTAAGCGTACTGGCAATCTGCTGAACAAAAGGTCCTACTGACTTTGAGGACAATTTTGACAAGACGGCTTTTGCCGCACCAGCGCCAGTCACCAGAGCAAAAGCAAGTTTCATTGCTTTCCTTATTAATGGCAGCGGATTTCCCTCAAGAGTTTGGGAGAGGTCCTGTATATTTGGGGTACTGGAGCGAAAATGGTATTTGGCCTGCGCCATTTCCGGGGCATTCCATAATTCCTTTATTTTGCCCTTTGCGTCATTTTTTTTTGAAGCAGAAAAGTTTTTTAAAATATTATCGAGTTTGATCCCCTTGTCCGGGTCTAAATTCTTAAAAATACTCTTGCTCTCACCTTTTTCAAGCCCAAGCATCTCTTCAGCTTTTTCAGGAGAAGCTCCGGCAATATCAATTATCTTTCTGTAAGCATCTATCCCCGGCTGCCCTGTGCTTGCGCCTGCTCCAGATAGGGAAAGCCTGCCGAACTCGGCAAGCGACTGTTCGAATTCGGAGCCAGCATGTCTCTTTATCGCCTCAGGATCTATAAATTTCACCTGAAAGCTGCCTTTGAGAGTCCCGTCCTGCCCGGATTCCAGGTCCTCGGTAATCTTCCTTACATACTCGTCCGGGTTTTTATCAAAATTGTCTTTTGAGAGCATGAAATTTGCCATGGCATCGGGATCCTCAATGGCCTGTTTTTTTGAGGCTTCTATGGAAGTCTTGACCAGAATTGAGACTGAATTCTTCATCTTCTCTATCACTCGCATTTCTTCGATCGGGTCTACAATTTCTTTAGCCATTTTTGGTTCTCCTTCGTTTGTTTCTCATATCTCATGAAATAGCGATATCAAAAACCCTTGAACATCGGAATGCCTATTTACAGGGAAGCAATTTCCGCATAAGTCCGGCCCTCACAGCGGACATTAACCCAGCGAGCATATTGCCGGGTTCTGTTTGAAGAGATTCCGCATATTCGATAACACTGTTTATTTTTCTGAGATCCTCACGCAGCTTCTCAGCATTACATGGGAGAATTACTGTAAAGGAAAATTGAGCACCAGCACCCGGCGTCCGGAAACCCTTAATCTGCTTTTTGTCAGAAAATTCTGCCGACATAACCTGTGAACCCGAAGTCGTCATCCTCTTTTTTTTCTCCTTTTCCCTCCTGCTTTATTTCAGATAGTGGTGCAGGAAGAG
>JAKAKQ010000383.1 GCA_021813425.1 Nitrospirota bacterium | reverse complement strand
ATGAGCTTTATTTACCATATCCGCCCGCTGCCGGTGCTCCATAGCCGCCCGCCGCCGGTGCTCCATAGCCACCCGCCGCCGGTGCTCCATATCCGCCCGCCGCCGGTGCTCCATAGCCGCCC
This sequence comes from Nitrospirota bacterium, assembly GCA_021813425.1. Classification (GTDB taxonomy): domain Bacteria; phylum Nitrospirota; class Thermodesulfovibrionia; order Thermodesulfovibrionales; family UBA6898; genus JAKAKQ01. Next base: position 12,676 of record JAKAKQ010000383.1, on the reverse strand, counting down.
GCCGCCGGTGCTCCATATCCGCCCGCCGCCGGTGCTCCATAGCCACCCGCCGCCGGTGCTCCATAGCCACCGCCTGCTCCTCCATGACCACCAGCCGGTTTTTCGGGAATACCTGTCTGACTGTAAACAACCAGGAATCCAAGCATTCCTATAACAATAAGAATAATAATAACCTGAGGCGCTTTCATAGTTCCTCCTTTAGTAAAAAGGGATAATTAAGTATTATCCCTTTTTAATTTTCATATATATTTTGCCACCTTCAGTCTTTTTGTCCATAACATCATGCCCTACCTGATCGCACATCTGGGAGATAGTTTCAACAGATGAAGGATTATCAAGTATTACCTCAACAACATCTCCCTCGTTCATTTTCTCAAGTGACTTCTTGCAGTAGATCTGGGGATGAGGGCAAACATATCCGCAAACATCCAGCATATATGTTCCCTCTCCTGTTTTTTCGAATTTCATAGCCATAACTAACTTCCTCCTTTTATTTAGTTGTTAGTGAATTGTATTTAGTGAACAGAAAAAACTATTCACTATTCACTGTTTACTGTTCATTATTTAAAATGCTTCCATTTCTTTGGCCATCTTCCTCTCTGACCACCAGTTGAAGAACTTAACCCCGATAAAAGCTCCGGCTATCATACCCGTGCCATATAACCACCCGCTTGGGTCACCTCCGGCAATCCTTATAAAGAAGGCGCCGATATTACATCCGAGGGAAGGTCTTGATCCCCAGCCCATTAATATACCTCCGACGAGACCCCACACCCAAAGCTCTCCTTTAGGCATTTTAAACTTGAATTCATTGCTCAGCCGTGCCATCACCATAGCTCCGAAGATAATACCTATAGACATCCAGAGGGCCGGATTACGCCATGGCTCAGGGAGTCCATTATTTACACCGAAAAATATATTGTCGCGCATATTCCAGCCGAACTTTTCGAGGATCCATCCACCTAGCTGTCCCTCCTGGCTGGTGATATACCAGTAACCCGGATCAAATACTGTGCCTTTGGTTGATACCTCTCCCGCCTTAAGAGTTATATCGCCCGCTTTATCCATCCTTGTCAGAATCTGTCCGAAGTTCGATACGCCGAATTTAAGCTGCAAGCCCTTCATTACAAGTATATGAAGTCCTGCAACAATACCGATAATCACACCCATGATTGTCGTCCTCTTGGATGCTGTAATCATATTCCAGACTCCTGCAAAATGATCGCCAAGACCCGTCTGTCCGCCTTTCTGTTTTGCCCTTTTCTTGATAAAACCTTTTCTCATAAAGAAGTAATAGATCACGACAAGTAATATAGTTGCAGGAATAATGGAGTTTACCAGAGAGTCAGCTACAAAATACTTTGTTATTCCCGGCAACGCCTCTGAAAAAGTCTTTGTATGGGATAACTGAATTGAGGACTTATCCCACACATAGCCTGCAAGATATGTGTCAAAGGATGATGTCATTTTGTCAGCAGGCGGAAATCCGCCTGCAACCTTTGCGGCTGCCGAATCTACCCAGCTCTGAGGGATTAGGAAATTGAACCATTTGACATCCACAAAAACTGCCTGCCCGATACACAGTCCAAAAAATGCAGCAACAAAAGACGTCATGTTGCCTTCACCAATCTTATAGAGAGAGCCTGACGCACAACCGCCGGCAAGCACCATTCCCATACCGAATATCCAGCCGGCTATTAATGTGTGGATTCCGAACGGCGCAGGATGGAAAGTACTCATATTGGTTGAGGCGAGTGTTGCTTGAATAAGACTGAAAAACATCAATGCCACTAAAACACCGACTGCCATTCGCGGAACTCCCGCAGCAAAAAGATCCCTTGAGGCCGAGGCAAAACAGAATCTTCCATACTGGAGCATCATCCCATAGGCAAATCCAAACCAGATATAGGCAACTACATACATATAGAACACATTAACTGAATAGTATACTACGCTGATCAGGATCATGAGACCTGTTATTATTAAGGCCCAGATTTGATTTCTTTTTTCTTCCACTGCTTTTTTCCCTCCTTATCTGATATTTTTAATAAGGTAACTCCAAGTCGAAAATTTCATTTGACGGTAAAGCAAATTCCCCCTTTCCTGAAAATTTTTGTTCATTTAGCGTCCCCTGTGTAAACCTTGTAATTGAACTTGTTAGACAACTTATTAATTAAAACTATATTAGTGCCTGTATATATAATCAAAAATGTAATCAAAAATCAAGCTCAAATTATAAATTTAGACAGCAACATCTTTTTCTGCAATAAATCAACACGTTTACAATTACTAAAAAGTACATAAGTAAGATGACAGATTATAAAATCTCCCCTTACCCCTCTTTGCCAAAGAGGGGCATATTTCCTTCCTTTGGAAAAGGGAGGTGAGGAGGGATTTTTTGATAAATGTCTCCATACTTATGCACACCTTTATAATATGCCATGCCGTTCTATCCCGGTTTTTTGTGGTATATTCTTACAGTAGTCCTGTACTGAAATATCTCTTCATAGGTCCCGAATAATTTTGACAGATAGTAACCATCCAATCTGTTTTTGACATTCTCAGGAAACGGTTCTTCAGGATCCGCCGAGATTAATACTATCGCAGTATTTCTATCAGAACGACCGTTTTCAAAATAATATCGTGGATTTCTATATTCCCACGTAAACCGCAGGGAGGATCTTTCGATCTCTTCTCTCGGCGGTCTGAATCTTTTATCGTCATATTTATATATAATATTTTTTTTTGTAAAAAGGTCTAAAATAGGCACAGAGACCGACAGGCTTCCTACAGGGTCTGCAGGTAAGATTGTAAAGACTTCGATACTCGAATCATCTGTTGAGTTTAAGAATTCACCAGCCTGTTTAAGGTTCACAGCGCTCATTTCCTTTAAAAAAGGAAGATAGGAAAAGACAGCAACTATGATTGAAGATGTCACAGCGCATAATACAATGAATTTTTTCACTTCCCTGTCCGCAATTTCTTTCAGGCCATAAGAAGCCATCAAGGAAACCATGGGAAAAACCATTATGATATATCGTATCCTCTTTATCTGCAGCAACAACACAAGAAGCACCATCCATATGATGATTGCATATTTTAAATCCTTCTTTTTAAAAGCTATGTATAAAGAACTCAATGCAGCTGCGGTTATAAAAGGATGTATCTGAAAAAAGAAGGACGATAAAAAGCCTTCCTCCCAGCGTTTCAGTCCCGGCTTCTGGTAGGTTATTAAAAGCCTTATCTGTTCCATGAACACATCGAATTTATACAGAAAAACTATCCCTATTAATATGATCGAGAATAATGCAATCAATGAACCTCTTAAAAAATATTTGCGGGTTATATGTTCCGGCTTGATAGTCTCATTTACTCCTGACCCCCTGGTTATGTAAACCATAAATACAACAACCAGGACAGAAAGCATCAACCATGCCGAATACTTTGAGAAAAACGCAAGCGCTATGGTAAAAGCTGAAAACAGATTAAGCCATCTCCCTTTTTCCATTGCCTTGATAAAGGCAAAAACAGAGAGCATTAGAAAAAACATCGCGGGCACATCCACAAGCATCAGCGGCACCTGTGTCAGAAGATACGGCATCCCGAGAAGAAGCGCTCCACCAATAAACCCGGCATCTTCATCCCAGAGTCTTCTGCCGGTTAAATAAGTGATGGCAACAGTCATCGAGAATAAGATTGTTGTGAATATCTGTATGTAAATCCGGTTTTCTCCAAAAATCTTGAAGATCAGGCCATAAAGGAGAGGTACCAGCGGCATGTCTGTCCATGCATCAATGTTCTTTCCCCATTCCTCAACGAAATATCTTACCCCGTATATTTCAAGATGTTTTGCCTGAGTGAAATATCTTGAGGAATCCACTATTACTTCAGGCTCTCCCCAGAAGACCGAAGCGATAATAAACGAAATCAAAAAAAGAAATATGGCAGGACTTTTAATCCTGAAAGAAATCTTTGACATAATGAATGATAAGAAAATGCCTGCAGTAATTATTAAGAAGATATTGGAAGCATCGGTCTTTTGAAATGCCCATTGCCAGCTGGCAAGCCTGTTGTCGTCAAGAGATCTCGAAAGGAAGAGGATTATAAATGTAAATAGCGTAAGGAGGGAAATAATGAAGAGATAATGATTTTTCCTCAGATAGGGCTGATTGATGCCCATTGTTGCTTTAAAAATTAAGGGGCGTCATCGACGCCCCTTGAGATTGCTGCATATAAAAGTTCTTGATTTCTTATTTTTCAACCGGATAATTGGCTCCGCCTATTGCATCCTGCATGACCTTTGCACCCAGGTAGCCCTTAGCCCATGAACTCATTCCAAACGATAACGTATAAGCTTTATATCCAAGTGCCCTCAGCGCCACAACAGGCAGGTTCTGGGTCTGGCCGGTAACACATGCTAAAATGACTTTCTTGTCCTTCGGGAGTTTCTTGAGATTCTCAGCCTTGAGAATCTCATTATAAGGAATATAAATGGAACCCGCGATCTTGCCGCCTTGCTGACCGGGGGGGGTGGGTCTTACATCAACAACAACAAAATCGGTCTTTTTCTCGGTTATCATTTTATTAAGGTCTGCTGCCTTTATCTGCCAATGACCCTCTGAAGGGGCCTTTATGAGAATATCATTTAATTTCTTTGCCAAATCATCTGCTGCAAAAGCAGCAGGGACAATCAATGATAAACTAATGAACGCAGCTATAAAAACCACGGATAATCTCTTCATAAAATCCTCCTGTTAATTGATATTTTTAAAACCTTTTCCAACTATCATTAAAAACCTAAATCCGGACCACCTCCTTTTTTACCAGGATATTACTTTGTCATATGAAAAGATATCATCGACAATACTTTCATATGACGCCTCTTTCTTCGAAAGGTCAATGACCTTCACTTCATTGTCTTTTGACTGTACACTTATTATCTGATCTGATAATTTTGTAGGTCCGTCATTGAGTATATGGAGAATCTTCATTCAATCCCTCCTCAAAATATTTGGTTCTTTCCGTTTCTAAAGGACTATAACCTTATCTACGTCATGCATCATAACTGCATTGTTATACTGGCTTCCGCAAACAACCTCTTCGGGAATGCCCTCTTTTTTTATGCCATAACCGCTCGCGTTATGGTCACAGAAGCTCATCTTGACATTAGGTATCTTGCATAGTCCTGTATAAGTTGGATTTTCCAGCAGCCTCACTCCGTCAACCATTGTAAATATAAACACTTCGTGCCCTTTTGAAACAGCAGCCTTTGTTATACCGACTACATGCTCAAGATGTCTATCATCGTTGACATGAATACCGAGTTTCATTTAATTACCTCCTTTGTAATATTTAAGGCAAAACTTTGCCTTTGAAATGGTTAAACACAAAGATAAATGTCCCCTATATTTTTCTTGCAAATTTCAATCCAGGTTTATATAAATAACATAAACAATCCCTAAAGTAAATTATAAAATACAAATGCAGCTTATAAATATTTTTAATAAATTGATTCGTAACCAATAATATCAGGCTATTTCATACCTTGTCATTGCGAGCGAAGCGAAGCAAACTTGTTTTTTGGCACCTGAGATTGCTTCGTCGCTTCTCTCCTCGCAATGACATTAAGGAAAAAAGCGTTTGACGCACTACATCATACTAATACATGCAAAAGATAATTCACTGAAAACACAGCGTATCTATTTTCTTTCAAGAATATCACTAATTTTTTCGTAAACCCTGTCAACAGCTATCCCTTTCATGCACTTCAGGTCTTTACAGCGCTTTTTAAAACATGGCGAACATTGAGCATCACTCTTTATTATTATGTGTCCTTTCCCATAAGGTCCTGTTCTCGATGGACTTGTAGGGCCGAATATCGCTGCAACAGGCACATTGAACCCAGCTGCAATATGCATGGGGCCCGAATCATTCGAAATAACGAACATCGCATCTCTCATAATCTCTATCAATTCCCTGAGACTTGTGCTCCCGGCAAGGGATATCGCCTTGCCGCCTGAAGCCTCAACCACCTTTTCAGCAATTATGAGATCATCCTTGCTGCCTATTACTATGGACTTTACCGGAAGCAGCGATGCAATCCTGCCGAAATTCTCTGCAGGCCATATCTTTGTCACCCACCTTGCACCAGGAACTATCACCGCATATCCCTTCAAGGTACTCTTAATCCCCTTAATCTGTTCAAGATTATTCTTGATGAGGGGATACGGGAAAATGATATCGTCTGTATCACACTCAAGCGCCTCAGCGATCTTCATATATCTTTCAACTGCATGTATCTCTTTCCCACCCTTAACCCTTTTATTGTAAAACAGTCTGCTGCCTTCTCTTGCCTCTGCAAACCCGATCCTGAGGGGGGCTCGTGTAGCCATAGTGATAACACCGCTTCTAAAAAGCCCCTGAAGGTCTATAACCATGTCATAGTTTTCATTCCTGAGAATTTTAAAAAGCTGCCTTACCTCTTTTATGGTCTTACCGGTCTTTGAAATCTTCTTCCAGATATCCTTATTGATTACGATAAGCTTATCTACCATTGGATGGCCTTCAAGGAGTCCTTCCAATCCCCTTGCTATAACCCAGTGGATTTCCGATTTAGGGAAACATGATTTAATCGCATTCAAAAAAGGCAGGCTGTGAACAACATCCCCAAGAGAGCTTGGTTTGACTATAAGAATTTTTTGAGGCAATGCAGCCGGCATTTTATTTCTTTTAAATCTTTTAAAAACAGCAAATACTGTGTCTATATGTTTCTGAGAAATATCCGAATAAGGTCTTTGCATTTTTATATTTTAACCCATAATAAAGTCTATTGCGACTTTCAGATCATCTGCAATAAAATCCGCATTAAGCGAAAATTTCAGTTCCCCTGTCCTTACCAGTATTCCTTTTGCACCGACAGCCTTTGCCAGAAGCATATCGGTTTCCTTGTCGCCGACAATAAAAGATCTCTTCAGGTCTATATTATGGTCAACCCTCGCCTCCAGTAGAAGCCCGGGTTCGGGTTTCCTGCATGAACAGTATTCATCAGGGTGATGCGGGCAGTAATAAAAACCGTCAAAACCATGCCTGTTCATAAAAATATTATTTACCTGTTTTACAAAATTTTCATCAACCAGTCCCCTTGCAATTCCTGACTGGTTCGATATGCCGATCAGGGCAAACCCCTTATCCTTTAAACCTGCAAGACTTGTGATTTCAGGAAATATTTCAAGATTTTCCATTTTATTTAAATAGTTCATGTCCCTGCATAATGTTCCATCCCTGTCAAAAAATACAGCCCCCTTTGAGCTGACAATCTTTTTTACAGACAAGAAAACCTCCTCAGCTGTAATAAGGTCCATGCACCTTAAATCTCCTTTTTTGCACTCCCTTTCAAAGCATGGCGAACAATCCAATTCCTTTCTTATTACTATATCGCCTTTCCCCACAGGTCCTGTAAGCTCGGGGGATGTTGACCCGAATATCGCAACAATAGGTGTGCCAACCGCATATCCAATATGCATAGGGCCGGAGTCATTTGTAACAAGGACATCGCATTCCGAGATTAATGCAGCAAGTTCCCGCAGCGATGTTTTGCCTGAAAGATTGAGAAGCTGAGAAGCTGAGAAAATCAGAAGTTCAGATTTTTTTTCATTCTTTTTCTCCCCTTCTGAGTTTCCGAACTTCATATCTTCTACTTTCTTAAATATCTCATCCGCAATCCCTGTTTCTGACGGGCCTCCTAAAATGACCACGCTCCCATCCATCTCATTAATCACTCTTACTGCAACCTCTGCAAAACGCTCAGGACTCCACCTCTTGGAAGACCCATAGGTAGCGCCCGGATTCATTGCAATTACAGGCCTTTTAAGATCTTTCAGTTTATCCCTTGCCTCAAGTCTCTCATCAAGTGTCATATAGATCCAGGGCAAAGATCCTTTTGAGGCAAAACCTGCCTTATCGACCAGATTCAGATAATATTTTACATGATGGAGTCTTTTTGCATTATCGTCAAAAGGTACCGGCTTTGTAAGGAGTATCCGTCTTCCATCCCTGCTGTATCCGATCCGTTCGCGGATACCTGCAAGGACTGCTATGAAGGCAGCATCAAAGGCATTCTGGAAAAGAAGCGCCATGCAGAAATTATTTTCTCTGAGTCTGTCTGCAAGCCGTAACTTGCCGGTGATGCTTTTATATCCGTCCTGATATAGAATGATCTCATCTATGTTAGGGTCTTTTTCAAACAGAGGAGAAACCCACGGCTTAACAAGAAGTGTTATCTTTGAATCGGGATGAGAATGTTTAATCCCCCTTAATGCAGGCATAGTCATTACAGCATCGCCGATCCAGTTAACACCCCTCACAAGTATGTTCTTGCAAGCTTTTTCAGTCATAGATAATTTTAACATTTAAACATCAGTGAAGTTTATTATAAAATGTAACAGAAGGTAACCCCTCAGTTATAGGGGCAATGAACCGCCTAAAGAAGGATTCCCGACCTCCCGAAAGCTTTCGGGATTGAGGGAATGACGGAAAACGGATCGAATCTACGGATTTGTCATTCCGGCTTGTCCGGAATCTTTCTTGTTATTTCCATAATTGAGGGATTACTGCAGGAGGTCACAGTTATATGATTGACTTTATGAATAATTTTAACCCTATAGCACAGGCCCTGATTGCCACAGGGTTTACATGGGGTATGACTTTGCTCGGGTCTGCAATGGTATTTATATCCAGGGACTTAAGCAGGAAGATGCTCGATGGAATGCTCGGTTTTGCAGGAGGAGTCATGATTGCTGCCAGTTATTGGTCTTTGCTCGCTCCAGCTATCGAAATGTCTGAAGGCAGATGGTTGCCGGCAACAACAGGGTTTCTTGCCGGCGCTGTTTTTTTATGGGGCATAGATAAAATACTTCCACATCTGCATATCGGCTTTTCGATGAAGGAGGCCGAGGGGATCAAGACAAAATGGCACAGAAGCACACTGCTCGTCCTTGCCATAACATTGCATAATTTGCCGGAGGGCCTTGCTGTCGGCGTTGCTTTTGGTGCGGTTGCAGCCGGTCTTCCATCTGCTAACCTGACAGGAGCCATTGCATTGGCTATCGGAATCGGTATCCAGAACTTTCCTGAGGGGACAGCGGTCTCGGTCCCTTTGCGGCGTGAAGGGTTGTCCCGTTTGAAGAGTTTTTGGTATGGCCAGCTGTCAGGCATAGTTGAACCTGTTGCCGGTATCATAGGCGCAGCAGCAGTTGTGTTTTCTCAGCCGATATTGCCATATGCGCTGAGCTTTGCCGCGGGCGCCATGATCTTTGTCGTAGTGGAAGAATTGATTCCTGAATCCCAGAGAGGCGGCAATACGGACCTGGCAACCATGGGTGCAATTGCCGGCTTTGCGTTGATGATGGCGCTGGATGTCGGATTAGGTTAGACCGGATTATGCATAAACTATGTATGACCGGGCAGGTATTGACAATCTACATAGCAGGTATTTGCCTCTTTATTTATTCATATACATACTGTTTGAATATCGGGCAAATAAAACCGAATACTATGCCCTGCCCATATCTGAGAAAATATATGAATAGTGCGGGTTAGAACATAAAACCGGGTCATTTTAAGCAGTTCATAATTAAAAGAGTATTCCTAATCCCAGGAATATCTGTATAGAATAGAGACTGACAATCAATATCCCGAGCCTGAAATGCAGAACACGCCAAGGCAATTCAATACCCTTTATCTTTCTTGAAACAAAGAACGTTGCAGTTATTGAGAGCGCTATCGATAAGCCTGTTAAAAAATGAAGCGGATATTCCAGTAAATGCCCTTTGTCGATATAAACCAAAACCACACCTGCAAGAAATCCTGCAACCCCTAAAACAGCAATGACCGGCCCCATTTTCCTGTGCCTTTTGATGCTCTTAGTAGCTCTGCCGCCTGTTTTTCTGTCTTTCCTTATCCTCAATCCGAGCAGACCCTGATAAAAGAACAAAAACATGACAAAGGCATTATAAGAGCCATGTAAGAGCCTGAGATATGCTAATGTCTGCCTGTCAATCACTTGTACAGTTTAATAAAACTCCTTCAGCGTGGTTTCTAATTTTGAGATATCAAAGGACTGTTTTACAAGAGGTTTATCTTTAATTACCGGCACCCTCTCCTCAAGGCTCGGACGGTTGTTTTTGTAAATTATGCCGATCGGTATTTTTTCTCCCCACTCAAGCGCCATTTTGAATGCCTCGACTCTGTCCTCCGGATTATATTCAGTTCTTAGATGATAGACCCTCTGCCTGTACCACTCATAAGTATTTATCTTATTGAATGTCACACAGGGTTGCAGGATATCAAGCAGGGCAAAACCCTTATGGTTTATCGCCTCCTTCATCATCCCTTTCAGGTGCTCTCCGTCACCTGCAAAACTCCTTGCAACAAAACTGCAGTCAAGGGCAACTGCCATGGCCATAGGGTTAAGTTGTTCGGATAAGACCCCGAAGGGCTGTGTCTTTGTCTGCATGCCTTCCATGCTGGTAGGGGATGCCTGCCCTTTTGTCAGTCCGTATATCTGGTTGTCATGGACAAAGAGCTTAACATTGATATTTCTCCTCATTGCATGGATCAGGTGGTTCCCGCCTTCACCATAGCAGTCTCCATCACCAGCAACTGCGATAACATGCATTTCGTGGTTTGTGAGCCTTATGCCTGTTGCAACAGGGAGTGTCCTTCCATGAAGGCCGTTAAACGTATTACATTTTATGTAATGTGGAAGCTTGGGCGCCTGACCGATACCTGAAACAACTGTAAGCCTATGCGGCTCTATGCCGAGTTCGACCATGGTCTCTTTGAATATCTTCAATATCGCAAAGTTCCCGCAGCCCGGACACCAGGCAGGCGTCAGCCCCTTATAATCGTCTAAAGTCGGCATATCTTTCTAATCATATTTTATTTTTTATGTTATCTAACAGTTCTTCCAACAAAAACGGCCTTCCGTCAAACTTGTTTATGGAGGCGTTAAATTCATATCCTGTCTCTGCCTTCATGTGCCTTGCGAACTGGCCGGTTGCATTGTTTTCAATGCAAATGGCAAGTTTTGCGTTCTTTAGAATACCGAGATAGTCAAATTTTTCAGTCCTGGGAAACGGATATACTTCACTGAAGTGAAGGCAGGCAATACCCCCCCTTGCCCCCCCCTTACCAAGGGGGGGATGGGGGGGTGAAAGGACATCGACTGCTTCTTTGATAACACCACATGTAGAACCCCATCCGACAAGGACTATGTCCGGTTTTTCACTGCCATAAAAAACCGGTGGGTTTATCTCTCTTTTCAGTCGTTCCAGTTTTTTAAATAACCTTTTATCAGTCATCTTCAGCCTTGTCTGTGCGTCTTCGACCATATGGCCTTCTTCATCATGCTCATCGCTATCTGTAACAACTACATGGGTCGCATCGCCGGGAACGCCAAATGGCGTAACTCCTGTATCAGTATATGCATGTCTTTTATATCCCTTTAATGCCTGAAATGCCTCTCCCCTGAGCCTGTAGTCTTTATATATCAGTCTGCTCAGGTCCATGCTTTCATATGTCCATTGTGTATCAGCAAGATAGGTGTCAAAAATAATAAAGGCCGGTATCTGGTATTTCTCAGCCAGATCGAAGGCCTTGTTTGTAAGGTAAAACGCCTCTTCAGGATTCCCCGGCGTAAAGACCACACGCGGAAATTCCCCGTGTGCGGTATGCAGTATAAACAATAGATCCCCCTGCTCTGTTCTTGTCGGAAAACCTGTGGCAGGAGCAGGCCTCTGTCCTTCTGCAATAACAATGGGTGTCTCAGTCATTGCCGCAAGTGAAAGCCCCTCTACCATAAGGGCGAATCCTCCCCCTGCGCTCCCGGTCATCGCCCTTACACCGGCAAAAGACGCACCTAAGGCCATGTTTATCGCTGCGATTTCATCTTCAGCCTGCTCAACCACTATCCCGTACTCCTTGGCCTTTCCGGCAAGATATGTCATTATGCCTGTAGAAGGCGTCATCGGATAAGCCGAATAAAACTTACAACCTGAGGCAAGGGCGCCAAGTGCAATAGCCTCGATGCCGTTAATGAGCATTTTGCCGTTTGCAGATGAGGATGTAATGCTGAAACTGCACCTCCGGCATTTTTCCCTTGCGTAGTTATACCCGGCCCTTGCAGCCTTTATGTTGCTCTCAATAACTGCGTCTCCCTTTTTCCTAAAGGTCTCATGTAGCAATGATTCAAGCGCTGCCATATCCATGCCCAGCATCCCGAGCACAGCCCCTGTTGCGACTGTGTTGGACATAACAGGGCTTCCTCCTTCATCTACGGCAAGCTTTTTGAAAGGTATTGCCAGGAATGACGGGTCTTCAATATTTTCCATGATTACTTCAGAGTCATATAGCAGGACGCCCTCTTCCGTTATCTCGCCCCTGTGGAGTTCGATACTTGCGCGGTCGAGCGCAACAATTATATCTACATTTTCGAGCGGGGACATCACAGGCGTGTCAGACACCCTTATCTGATAAAAATTATGCCCGCCCCTTACCCTCGACTCATAGTCCTGATGTGTAAATACCTGATAGCCTGCCTTTGAAAATACCCTCGCAAGTATCTCTCCGACCGTCTGGAGCCCCTGCCCCGCCTCACCGCCTATCTTTATCGAATAGT
>JAKAKQ010000381.1 GCA_021813425.1 Nitrospirota bacterium | reverse complement strand
GGCAACAGGATCGAGGTCGCATCAAAGGACGAGATCGGCGAGCTTTCGGAGGGGTTTAACAGAATGGCTGCGAATCTCGAAAAAATGCGGAGCATGGAAGAGAGGCTTTACCAGTCTGAGCGGCTTGCGGCCATAGGCAAGTTTGCTGCAGGCATTGCGCACGAAATCAATAATCCCATCGGCAATGTGATCGGAATTGCCAAACTCATGCTGAAAAATACTGAAGACACTACAGTACGGGAGGACATTGAATCGATCATCAAGGATTCGGGCAGGTGCGCGAGTATAATCAAGGACCTGCTTGTTTATTCCCGGCAGTCGCCCCCGAAGAAAGAGATGACATCGCTTGCCCCCCTTATTGACGGCGCAATTAAGACTGTCATGAATCAGACCAACTCAAAACATATCGAGATCGTAAGAGAGGCTGATCCAGGACTCGGAGATGTTTGTGTCGATCCCCTCCAGATGAGTCAGGTGCTGAGCAATATCCTGATTAATGCAGTCCAGTCCATCGAATCATCAGGGAAGATAACAATCAGAACCTCTCTGATTGGAGAACCCATCCCCACATCCCTCCCTCTCCGCGCTCAGGCGGATTCGCCAGGGCGAAAAGGGGAGGGGACAAAGGGGAGGGTGGCAGAAATATCCATATCAGATTCCGGTAAAGGCATTGACGAAGGGATCAGGGACAAAATATTTTATCCCTTTTTCACGACAAAGGCAGTCGGCGAAGGCACTGGTCTGGGTCTTGCAATAAGTTACGGCATAATACAGAACCATGGAGGAGAAATAGTTGCAGAATGCAGTAAGGGAAACGGGAGCACCTTCAGGATCAGGCTTCCTATGGGAGACGGGTATGGACAGACAGATTAGGATTCTCGCTATTGATGATGAGGAGACCATGCTGCGCATAATCAGCCGGTCCCTTGAGCATGAACATTGTGTTGTCGAAACATTCTCCAATGCTACGGATGCAATCATACGGCTCAAGAACGGTGATCCTGTCGACATAGTGATAACTGACCTCATGCTGCCGGACGCTGACGGCTTCAGGATAGTGGAAGAAGCCCGTGATGTTGATAGAAATATATTGGTAATCGTGATCACGGCGTATTCGTCTGTTGAAACAGCGGTAAAGGCCATAAAGTCAGGGGCATACGATTTTATTCCTAAACCGATTGACCCTGAACACATAGCCCTCGTTGTCAGGAGAGCTGCAGAAACAAGGAGCCTGAAGCTCGAAAATATAGGTCTGAAAAGACAACTTAAGGGGTTGCCGGACGCAGGCGAAATAATAGGCTCAAGTCATGCCATGAGACAGGTATTCAGTATGATAGAGAAAGTAAAAGACACAGATGGCACGGTTCTTCTCATAGGAGAAAGCGGCGTTGGGAAAGAACTTGTCGCAAGGGCAATACATTACGGAAGCAGAAGGTCACAGAGGTCTTTCATAGCGATCAATTGCGGAGCGTTGCCTGACGATCTTTTGGAATCCGAGTTGTTCGGTTACGAAAAGGGCGCATTCACCGGAGCAGTAAACAGAAAGACCGGATTGTTTGAGACAGCTGACGGCGGCACAGTATTTCTCGATGAGGTTAGCAGCATAAGCCCGATGATGCAGGTAAAGCTGCTCAGGTTTTTGCAGGAGCGGACATTCATGAGGCTCGGAGGCAAAGAAACAATCGGCGTTGATGTCAGGATCATTGCTGCTACAAATGAATATCTCAAAGACGCTGTGGACAGGGGCGCATTCAGAAAAGACCTTTACTACCGCTTGAACGTCATCCCCATCGAGATCCCGCCCTTGCGGGAAAGGAAAGAAGACATCCCCCTTCTTAACAAACACTTTATCAGGAAATTCTCTTTCAAAATGGAGAAAAAAATCTCAGGCATAAATGAGGATGCAGAAGAGCTGCTCAAACGATATAAATGGGAAGGCAATGTCAGAGAGCTTGAGAATGTTATTGAAAGGGCGATTACGATAACAGATGATGATGTCATTAGTGCAGAAGACCTGCCAGCTGAGATCAAAACTGAAAGCGAACAGCTGCCGGTGAGCGCAGCAGTATATCCAACAAACCTCACACTTTTCGATATGGAGAGGCTTCATATTGCAGATGTCCTAAAATCCGTTAATGGCAACAAGAGCAAGGCTGCCCGAATACTCGGAATCGATTACAGCACCCTCCTCAGAAAGCTGAAATCAACAGGAATAGAACTATAGCAAAATGCCATACCTTGCTGTGTTTTACCATAGCGTTTTGCCTTTATAATGTAAGCTTTAGGTCCCCTGAAGTTTCTCTTATCCTGTCTACTGATAAAAACACCCTGAATCAGGCACGAATGAACTGATCCAATGGGCATACCTATTGCTACTTTACTTGTCGAATATATTAACCTAAAAAATGCATTTTAAGATAATAATTGCAGGGATATGTGGAAAAAAATCTTTATCTGCGCCACCTTTGCAAGACGTCTGACATTCAAAAAAACATCATATTTTTATGAAAGACGTTTGATTTCAT
>JAKAKQ010000069.1 GCA_021813425.1 Nitrospirota bacterium | reverse complement strand
GGATATTTGTATTTATGGATGAGCACCCAGATATGAGGAATTACCTCAGGAAATTTATAAGGATTAAAGTAAGGTTTTAGTGTGTTGTTCCAGAAATAACATTGCTTGAGTTGTTATTGCGAGTCCTTCTCTTGTCATTCTGAGGTCAATCCGACCGAAGAATCTCGTCTTGAGATTGCTTCTCCGCCAGAGGCGGATCGCAATGACAGTGTATAGATCTGATGGAATAATGAACTTGTCTCCAAGGAAAGAAAACAATGATTCTGTGTCCTGCATGCAGCAATGAGATTGCTGATGATAATTATATAAGGGTTTTCCGGTCTTCTTACGGCAAGACAACCCATAAGTTATATCACTGCCGAACCTGCGATCTTGAGTTCTGGCACCCCCGGGATATCGAAAGAGAATATTATGAAGGGGAACACTGTGAGGGATATGTTGAACTGCATTCAGGCGACAGGAAAATGCCTGAATGGTGCAAGCCCTTTTTTGAGAGGTTTCATCTTCGAAGTGGAAGACTTCTCGATATAGGATGCGGTGACGGGACTTTTCTTAAAGCCGCTGAGAGAAATGGCTATGAAGTATGGGGAGTGGACTTTGACAGAAAAAGCATTGAAACAGCCCGAAACAAGAACAGATTGAACAATGTGTATGCAATGTCTCTTGAGGAATTTATAACCTTTGCTTCTGAAAAGAATATATCTTTTGACGTTATAACTTTTTTTGAAGTGCTTGAACATCAGGATGAACCCGGAAAGTTTATAGAAACAGTGAAAAAGCTTTTGGCAGAGGGAGGATTTATCGCAGGGAGCGTGCCAAACAGAAACAGGCTTTTTGCAGATTCGGACAGAAAACTGTTTATGGCTGACTATCCGCCCCATCATTTTTTGTGGTTTTCCGGAGATTCTTTGAAAATTTTTCTGAGAAAAAACGGATTTGATTCGATAGAGGTTTTTCCTATCAAAATGAAGCTGTTCAAGCTGTCAGAATGGATTGAGTCAGTCATGTTCGGAAGGGCATCAAAAAGGATCAAGAATAAACTAAATATTTTTTTCCTGAAAAGAGATGCATCTGGGCATGATCTGACCAAAGATACTGCTTCAACTGAAAAAGCCCGCAGAGAAAGCATGGGAATTTCTTTTCTTAAGTTTTTGAGAATACTGAGAAACATCGTCTTTCTCCCATCTGCGCTTCTGATATATCCAGAATTCAACAGGAGAGGTGTCCAGCTGTATTTTCAAGCCGTTTACAGATCAGGCAGTACAGTAAGCAAATGAAAAAGAGGCTGATTGAAATCATTGTCTGCCCTGAATGCAGAGGCGAACTGTCGCTTAACGTGACTTTGCTTGAAGGAGAAGAGGTTAAGGATGGGTTGCTTGCATGTAAGGGTTGCGGTAAGAGTTATCCTGTAAGGGATTACATCCCGCGTTTTGTTTCCATGGATAAGTATGTTGATACCTTCAGCTTCGAATGGAATAAGTTCTATGACGTCCAGATGGATATTATTAACAATACAGATGAGTCTGAGAAGACACTTAGATGGAAGGCCGGATGGAGGCCGGAGGATCTGAAGGGCAAATTAGTTCTCGATATCGGGGTCGGCTCCGGAAGGTTTGCAGATATTGTTTCAATGTGGGGAGGAGAGGTTGTCGGCATTGATCTGAGCTTTGCTGTTGACGCTGCATATAAAAATATCGGTAATCGGCATAACGTACACATCATACAGGCTGACATATTTAATCTGCCTTTCAGAAAAGAAACTTTTGACAACATGTATTCGATAGGTGTGCTTCATCATACTCATGACACAAGACAGGCATTCAGCAAAGTTGTTCCTTTATTGAAAAAGGGGGGAGAGTTTGCAGTTTTCCTGTACGCCCTGGGGCATTATCATTATTTCAGCGATATCTGGAGGAAGATAACGACAAGGCTGCCGATTAAACTCATGTATTATCTTTCAGCTGTTGCTGTGCCTCTCTATTACATTCATAAGATCCCTTTTTTGGGAAAGGCTGCCCAGTTCCTTCTGCCGACGGCAAACTGGTCTAAGTGGAAGTGGAGGTGGCTGGACACCTTTGACTGGTATACTCCGAAATACCAATGGAAACACACATGGTCAGAGGTATACAGATGGTTTAAGGATGCAGGTTTCAGAGATATGGAACTTTATGACGACGGCAAGGACAGTGCACTTACGCAGATATGCATGAAGGGGAAAAAGATTTGAAAAGGGTTTTTTTTATTATTCCAGCCCTTCACGGCGGCGGTGCTGAAAGGGTACTGTTGAGTATACTCAGGTATATTGATAGAAGTAAATTTAAACCCAACCTTGTTTTGTTTGTGAAGAAAGGCGAGCTTTTATCTGAAATTCCACCTGATATTGAACTGGTAGTGCTCAATTCAAGATGGCTCATTCTAATCAAGCTCGCAAAGCTTCTAAGGGAAGAGAAACCTGATGCAGTTGTAAGTTTCATGTGGTATGCAAATCTTATGTCATTGCTGGCAGGGCTTTTGGGCAGGATTAAA
>JAKAKQ010000362.1 GCA_021813425.1 Nitrospirota bacterium | reverse complement strand
GTCTTCTGCACTGGCGAGCGCAATCGCAAAACCCAAAACATAAGGGTAGAGAAGGGAAATTATCAAGAAACATCTGTTATGCATCACAGCTTTACACCCTCGGTTTTGCGAGTATCTCAAGCACTCTAAGATCAAGAAACCTTTTTGACGTTGCGGATTTGACGACCATCACTGTGTCAGCGCCCCTTCCGGTGCCTGCGACGGCAACGATCTCCTCGCCTTCAGGAATAAGCCCCGCATCAGCGGCCATCATAACGATCTCACAACACACTTTTGGTCCTTCGCCAAATCTCCTCAGGGTCTGAGCAATAAGTAAGGTAGGATATACACCGCTGAATTTTGCGGCCAGCGATGTTTCAATAGAATGTGTGAGTATTGTACCTGTATAGACCTTTGACCCGCTTGCCTTTATCTTATCCTTAATATCATCTGAGATTTCAGATGTATTAGGCTCTTTAAAGCCTTCGGAGTGTGTTACAACAACCAGATTAATGTCAGAAGATCTAAATGCCTCTGAAAATAACAGTCCCGTATCTCCTCCTGTAGTTGCAACAACGATATGCCTGTATCCTGTTTCGTTTACGGCCTGCTTCACAACATCAAGGCATGCGAAACTGTTTTCTTTGCCTGTCTTCTCAAAATATATTACTTTTCTTTCCATTGCGTTATTATAGCAGAGCATGAAGCGGATTAAATAAGGATCTTTTTTGCCCGGCCTATTTCTCCGCTTTCCATAGGAACAACTTTGGGGACATTATGTCCGGAATATCCTTGCGACCCAGGTTATGTATGGTAAAATTAACAGGAAGGAAGGCATATGCTTGTGGAGATAAAGATCACAACGAAAGATATTGTGCTGGATGCCGAACTTTTCGATACCGCCACGGCAAAGTCCATTGCCGATGCGCTTCCGATCGAAGCTAAACCCAATGAATGGGGAGACGAGTTTTATTTTGAAATCCCGGTCAGGATGCCGCTGGACGAGACCGCAACGACAAAGGTGTCGATAGGCGATATCGGCTACTGGCCGCCGGGCAACGCCCTCGCGATCTTTTTCGGGCCGACGCCGATGAGCAAGGGCCCCGAACCGGTGCCTGCAAGCGAGGTAAATATCGTTGGGAGGATTACCGGCGACGCGACTATCCTTAGAAAAGCAAAAGGCGCAAGTGCAATCAGACTTGAGAGATACTGATCAGGACATCCGGAGAAAAAAGTCCCCCTATGTATTACTTAAAAACATAGGGGGATCTGTATTGCTTGCTTTATTCTTCTACTACAGGTTCCGCAAAGGCCGGCTGAAGATCTCTCTTCACAAATGTATTCTTATACTTTATCATGCCGGTCCCGGCAGGGATAACCCTTCCCATGATAACGTTTTCCTTCAGCCCTCTCAACTCATCGACCAGGCCGTTTATTGCCGCTTCCGTCAATACTCGTGTTGTCTCCTGGAACGACGCAGCAGACACAAAGCTGTCTGTTGTAAGAGACGCCTTTGTAATCCCAAGGAGCATAGGCCTTCCATGGGCAGGCTTGCCGCCTTCGGTCTTTATCCTGTCGTTTTCCTCCTGGAAGATCATCCTGTCTGCCTGCTCGCCTATCAGGAAGGTCGTGTCGCCGGGGTCTTCTATCCTTACCTTTTTCATCATCTGCCTGACGATCACTTCAATGTGTTTGTCATTGATTGTAACGCCCTGCAGTCTGTAGACCTTCTGGACCTCGTCAACAAGATATCTCTGGAGTTCTTTCGGTCCAAGGATATCGAGGATGCTGTGAGGGTTCACAGCCCCGTCCATAAGAGGCTCACCGGCCTTCACCCAGTCCCCTTCATGGACACTGACGTGCTTTCCTTTTGGTATGTCGTATTCCTTGGTTGTCTCTCCGCCTTTTACAACAACAACCCTCTTGCCTTTTTGGGCAGACCTGAATTCTACTACGCCATCGATCTCTGAAACGAGTGCCTGCTCTTTCGGTCTCCTTGCCTCAAATAGTTCGGCTACTCTCGGCAGACCTCCGGTTATATCCTTTGTCTTTGTTGTTTCACGCGGGATCTTTGCAAGTATATCACCCGGATAAACCAGGTCGTTCTTATCAACCAGTATATGAGCACCTGAGGGCAAAAGATACCGCGCAAGATTGCTTGTCCCCGGGATCTTCAGTGTTGCCTTCCCATGTTCGTCCTTGATCGAGATCCGGGGACGCATGTTTGCAGCATAATCAATAATAACCTTATGTGAAAGGCCTGTAGTCTCGTCGACCTCTTCTTTAACGCTAACCCCTTCAACTATATCGCCCAGGGCTATCTTTCCTCCCAATTCTGTCAGAATCGGAGTGGAATAAGGGTCCCATTCAACCAGTCTCTGTCCTATATCGACCTTCTGCCCGTTTTCAACGCGTAATTTCGCACCATATACAATAGAGTATTTTTCCCTTTCCCTGCCTTTGGAATCCACAATGGCTATGCCTCCGTTCCTGTTCATGACAACGAGAAGGCCTTCCCTGTTCTTAACGGTATTTATGTTAAGATATTTTATAGTTCCGGAATTCTTTGCCTCCAGAACTGTCTGCTCTACAACCTTCGATGCCGTACCACCAATATGGAACGTCCTCATCGTAAGCTGGGTCCCGGGCTCCCCGATCGACTGGGCAGCTATTATTCCTACTGCTTCACCCACCTCAACATATTCTCCCCTTGCGAGGTCTCTTCCGTAACATTTAGCGCATACGCCGAATTTTGCCTGGCATGTAAGCACAGACCTGATCTTGACCCTGTCTATACCTGCCTCTGTGATCTTTTTTGTCAACACCTCGTCAATTTCCTGGTTCCTCTTTACAATCAGTTCCTTCGTCTTCGTATAAGGGTCCTTGATATCATTAACCGCATACCTGCCCAGAAGCCTTTCGTCCAAAGGCAGGATGATCTCACCGCCTTCAACCAGCGAAGTGACGGTTATGCCGTTTGTTGTGCCGCAGTCATCTTCCATTATAAGGACATCTTGTGCAACGTCAACAAGCCTTCGAGTAAGGTATCCTGAGTTTGCCGTCTTCAAGGCAGTATCTGCAAGTCCTTTTCGCGCTCCGTGAGTTGATATGAAGTACTGGACCGGAGTAAGACCTTCCCTGAAGTTAGCTGTGATGGGAGTCTCTATAATCTCACCAGAAGGTTTTGCCATAAGGCCTCTCATCCCCGCCAACTGCCTTATCTGCGCAGCGCTTCCCCTTGCACCTGAATCAGCCATCATGAATATGCTGTTAAAAGACCTTTTCTCCTTCAGTTCTTCTTCAGGGGCTATCCTGTCGTCTTCAGCGCCGAGTTCTTTCATCATCTCATCCGCAATCCGTTCGGTGACATTGGCCCATATATCGATTACCTTGTTATACCTCTCACCCTGGGTAATCAGTCCGTCTGCATACTGTTTCTGTACTTCCATGACTTCCTGTTCGGCATTATGTATCATCTCAGCCTTCTTTGAAGGGATATGCATATCTGCCATGCATATTGAAATACCTGAATTTGTAGCATAATGGAAGCCGAGTTTCTCAAGATTATCAAGGAAGACAACCGTTGCACGCTTTCCGGCCTGCTTGTAAGAATATTCTATTATCTTGGACAGCTCCTTCTTGGTCATATCCTTGTTGATCATTGCAAACGAAATTTCTGCGGGGACTATCTCATAGAACAATATCCTCCCTGCTGTAGTATCAACGAACTCCCCATCAATTCTAACCTTTATTTTTGCATGCTCGCTTAAATGTCCTGCATCATAGGCTATCCTGACATCTTCGGGTCCGGCAAAGGTCTTGCCTTCTCCGAGCGCACCCTTCCGCTCTTTCATAAGGTAATAGATGCCGAGGACCATATCCTGTGTCGGCACAAGTATAGGCTTGCCATTGGCAGGTGAAAGGACATTATTTACTGACATCATCAAAACCCTTGCCTCGATCTGTGCCTCTATTGACAGCGGTACATGGACAGCCATCTGGTCTCCGTCAAAGTCTGCATTAAATGCAGTACATACCAGCGGATGGAGTTTTATCGCTTTGCCCTCAACCAGTATAGGATCGAATGCCTGTATGCCGAGCCTGTGCAGGGTCGGCGCCCTGTTCAGAAGTACAGGAGTTTCCCTTATGACCTCTTCAAGCGCATCCCATACCTCCGGGGACTCTTTCTCAACGATTTTCTTTGCAGCTTTTATCGTTGTTGCATATCCATTTTCTTCAAGTTTGCTGAATATGAATGGTTTAAACAGTTCAAGCGCCATCCTCTTGGGCAGGCCGCACTGATGAAGCTTCAGTTCAGGACCGACCACTATTACCGACCTCCCTGAATAATCAACTCTCTTTCCGAGCAGATTCTGTCTGAAGCGTCCCTGCTTGCCCTTGATCATATCGCTCAATGATTTCAAAGGCCTTTTAGTAGCGGTCTTCAGGACCTTACTCCTGCGGCCATTGTCAAACAGGGCATCAACAGCCTCTTGCAGCATCCTCTTCTCATTTTTTATAATCACACTGGGTGCCTTAAGCTCCACCAGTCTTTTAAGCCTGTTGTTCCTGTTTATTACCCTCCTGTAGAGGTCATTAAGATCGGATGTTGCAAAACGGCCTCCCTCAAGGGGCACCAGAGGTCTGAGATCAGGCGGGAGTACCGGTACAACATCCATGATCATCCATTCCGGCTTGTTTTCAGATTTTCTGAACGCCTCCGCAACCTTCAGCCTCTTCGTGAGTTTCTTTTTCACTCCTATAGAAACTGCCTCTTTTATCTTGACCTTAAGCTCTTTACTTAATGTCTCGAGATTTACTGTCCTGAGGATCTCCCTTATAGCCTCGGCGCCCATCCCTACTTTGAATCTTGTGCCGAATTCAGCGATCTTTTTCTTATAATCTTCTTCGCTCAGAAGCTCTTTAAATTTAAGCGGGGTATCTCCCGGGTCTATCACAATATAACTCTCGAAATAAAGTACTTTCTCGAGGTTTCTCATTGTCATATCAAGGATGGTGCCTATTCGGCTTGGAACTCCCTTGAGAAACCAGATATGTGCTACCGGTGTTGCGAGTTCAATATGACCGAGCCTCTCTCGCCTTACCTTTGACTGTATGACCTCGACACCGCATTTATCACAGACTATACCCCTGTGTTTCATCCTCTTGTATTTACCGCATATGCATTCCCAGTCCTTTATCGGACCGAAGATTTTTGCACAGAAAAGACCGTCCCTTTCAGGTTTGAAAGTGCGGTAATTGATAGTCTCGGGCTTCTTGACCTCGCCATAAGACCATTCCCTTATCTTTTCAGGAGAAGCGAGTTTTATCCTTATCGCTTCGAAGTCCGTAGGATTCTTAGGTTTCTGAAAAATGGCATAAATATCTTCAGCCAATCTATTCCCCCTTTTTCTTTCTTTCCAGGAGTTCGACATCAAGTCCGAGACTCTGGAGTTCTTTTATTAATACATGGAAGGATTCTGGAACGCCCGGTTCCAGTGTTGCATCGCCTTTTACTATCGCCTCATACATCCTGGCCCTTCCTGTTACATCATCACTTTTCACTGTTAGAAATTCCTGAAGCGTATATGCGGCTCCGTAACCTTCGAGCGCCCATACTTCCATCTCACCAAGCCTCTGTCCTCCGAACTGGGCCTTGCCGCCTAAGGGCTGCTGCGTTACCAGTGAATAAGGACCTATCGAGCGGGCGTGTATTTTATCATCTACAAGGTGATGGAGCTTCAGCATATAAGTATATCCAACCGTTACAGGCCTTTTAAATCTTTCGCCTGTCCTGCCGTCGTAAAGCTGTATCTGTCCTGCTATCTGCATACCCGTCTTTTCCTGAGCCTCGGCCTTTTTGAGCATATCCTTTATCTCGGTTTCCTTTGCCCCTTCAAATACAGGTGTTGCCACATGAACGCCGAGTTTCTTTGCAGCCCATCCAAGATGAGTCTCTAAAATCTGACCGACGTTCATACGTGAAGGAACGCCCAAGGGGTTTAATACAACATCAACAGGTGTGCCGTCCGGTAGATACGGCATATCTTCTTCGGGCATCACTATCGCGACTACTCCCTTGTTGCCATGACGGCCTGCCATCTTGTCGCCAATCTGGACCTTGCGTTTCATGGCTATATATGTTTTTATGAGTTTAATGACACCCGGGGGCAGTTCATCACCCTTCCTGACCCTGTCCACTTTCTCATCATATCTTGACTCAAGGTAACGCACATAATGATTTGCCTCATTATTTACGGATTCGATCTTTTCCTGAACATCGAGGTCTTCGATCCTGATTCTCATTAAATGTTCATCTTTTACATTCTCGAGATGTTTTTCGCTTATCGCCTTTTTCTTGGGGCATATAATCTCTTTTGTCCTGGCGTTTCGTATATCTTCTGTAGCATGCTGGCCGACAAGAAGTTCACGCAGTTTCTTGAATTTCTCTTCCTTTACAATCTTTATTTCTTCCTCGAGGTCCCTTTGCAGTCTCTGGATGTCTTCCTCCTCTATGCTCTTTGCCCTGACATCCTTTGTTATTCCCTTTCTGGAAAATATCCTTACGTCGACAACCGTTCCCTCAATACCCGGGGGTACATAAAGACAGCTTTCCTTAACCTCTTCAGCCTTTTCACCGAAGATCGCCCTGAGCAGTTTCTCCTCTGGAGTCAGCTGTGTTTCGCCCTTAGGTGTGACCTTTCCTACCAGTATATCACCGGGTTTTACCTCTGCACCTATCCTTATGATTCCGCTCTCATCCAGGTCATTCAATGCCTCTTCTCCGACATTCGGTATATCCCTTGTTATTTCCTCCGGGCCGAGTTTTGTTTCCCTTGCTTCGACCTCGAACTCCTCTATATGTATGGAGGTATATACATCTTCTTTGACAAGTCTCTCGCTCAGAAGAATAGCATCTTCAAAATTGTATCCGCCCCAGGGCATAAAGGCTACAAGTACGTTCTTGCCGAGAGACAGCTCTCCGAGCTCTGTCGAATGTCCATCTGCAAGAATGTCGTTTTTCTTAACCTTATCCCCGACATTGACAATGGGCCTCTGGTTAATGCATGTTGCCTGGTTTGACCTCTGGAATTTAATCAGGCTGTATATATCGACCCCTCCTTCGTTGCCGCTGACTCTCACGACTATTCTTGAGGCGTCAACGCTCTCCACAATACCCGGCCTTTTTGCAAGCACGAGCGCGCCTGAGTCTCTGGCTGCCACATACTCCATACCTGTACCAACAACAGGAGATTCAGGCTGCAAAAGAGGCACAGCCTGCCGTTGCATATTTGAGCCCATCAAAGCCCTGTTGGCATCATCATTTTCAAGGAAAGGGATCAACGCAGCAGAAATTCCAACAACCTGTTTGGGCGATACATCCATGTACTGTACTTCCTGCGGAGTGACCATCCTGAAATCACCGCCTTCTCTTGCAGAGACAGACTCTCCAATGAAATGCCCTCTTTTATCAACAGGTGAAGTTGCCTCGGCAATGATGAACTTCTCGCCCTCTATCGCTGAAAAATACTGAACTTCTTCTGTAACTTTGCCATTTATCACTTTCCTGTAAGGCACCTCTATAAACCCGTAATCATTGACCCTCGCATAAGAGGCAAGGGATGTAATAAGTCCGATATTCGGCCCTTCGGGTGTTTCTATCGGACATATCCTCCCATAATGCGTTGGATGCACGTCCCTGACCTCAAATCCTGCTCTCTCCCTGGTCAGACCTCCTGGGCCCAGGGCGGAGAGCCTTCTCTTATGGGTTATCTCAGACAAGGGGTTTGTCTGGTCCATAAACTGACTCAGCTGGCTTGAGCCGAAAAACTCTTTTACCGCTGCCATGACAGGTTTTGAATTAATAAGGTCATGCGGCATAGCTGTTTCAAGTTCGGTCAGGGTCATCTTTTCCTTTATTGCGCGCTCCATCCTGACAAGTCCGATCCTGAACTGGTTCTCAAGGAGCTCTCCAACTCCTCTTATCCTTCTATTGCCGAGATGGTCGATATCGTCAACCTCTCCCTTGCCTGTTCTGAGGCTCAGAATATATCTCACTATCTCTATAATATCCTTATCTGTAAGGATCTTTGTTTCCAATGGCGTGTCGAGCCCCAAACGTTTATTGAGCTTTAATCTCCCGACAGGCGAAAGGTCATACCTCTTGGGATCGAAAAATAATCCATTGAACAGATCCTTTGCTGCCTGGGAAGTAGGCGGTTCACCAGGCCTGAGTTTTTTGTAAATCTCTGTTAATGCTTCATCCTGGGTAGTGACCTTATCCGTCAACAGTGTGTCCCTCAGGGAAGAGAGGTAATGTACGTTGTCGATAAACAGCAGGCTGAGATTATCTATCTTTAAAGAGAGGATCTTTTTAAAAGCCTCTTCAGTTATAATTTCATTGCCCTCAAGAATAATTTCTCCTGTATTTGGGTCAACTATATCTTTTAATGTAATCCTTCCTATTATCTCTTCTTTCAATATGGGGATTGCCTTGATGCCTGAGCTTTCCATCTTCTTCAGGGCGCCTTTAGTGATCTTACTCCCTTCCTTGACAATAACCTCTCTGGTATCAAGTGCAACTATATTCTGAATAGATTTGATCCCCACAAGGATCTCACTGACAATCCTTGTGAATGTATTGCCTTTTATTTGTATGGTTTCTACAGGATAAAATTCCCTCAGAAGATCCTCATTGGTAAAGCCAAGGGCCTTCAATACAATTGTTGCGGGAAGCTTTTTTCTCCTGTCTATTCTCACGTATAGGATATCTTTTGCATCGAACTCGAAATCCAGCCATGAACCCCTTGACGGGATAACCCTTGCAAAATAAAGGAGCCTTCCGCTTGCATGCGTTTTGCCTTTATCGTGGCTGAAAAATACACCAGGGGAGCGATGAAGCTGACTGACCACAACACGTTCAGTCCCGTTGACAACAAATGTGCCTGTCTCTGTCATCAAGGGCATTTCACCTATATATACTTCCTGTTCCCGGGATTCCTTAAGTTTCTTTTTCCCGCTGGCATCAGCCTCGAACTGGTCCAGCCTGACATTTATTTTCAGCGGAGCCGCATAGGTTATGCCCTTCTGAAGGCATTCTCTGACAGTGTATTTAGGCTCACCGATACTGTACCCTATAAATTCAATAGCGGCGGTTTCATTGTAATCCATAATCGGGAAAACGCTAAGAAAGGCTGACTGAAGACCTATTTCTTCCTTCTTGATTGTGGGAATGTCCCGCTGTAAAAACCTCTCATAAGATTTTTTCTGTATCTCTATGAGATTAGGGACTTCCAGAAACTGGGGAACCTTTCCAAAATCCAATCTTTTTCTAAGAACCCTTGCCATATATCTCCTTACTTTTAAGAAATGAGAAATGAGAAGCGAGAAGCGGGAAAAATAATCCTCATTTCCTACTTCCCATTTCTAACTTAATTTGTTTACTTTACTTCTACTGTTGCTCCCTGTTCTTCCAGTTTTGCCTTTATTGATGCTGCTTCATCTTTTGAGACTCCGGTCTTGACAGCCTTTGGAGCGCCATCGACAAGGTCTTTCGCCTCTTTCAGTCCGAGGCCCGTTAATTCCCTGACAACCTTGATTACCTGGATCTTCTTATCTCCTGCAGAAGAAAGTATTACATCAAAGCTCGTCTTTTCTTCGGCAGCAGGAGCTGCTGCAGCTGCTCCGGGTGCTGCTGCAACAGCAACAGGTGCTGCTGCTGTTACACCATATCTTTCCTCGAATTCTTTTATAAACTTTGACATATCAAGTATTGACATATTATCAATAAATTCAAAAACCTGTTCCTTTGTAACCGACATTATCTTTCCTCCTTTAAATTTAGTGAATAGTCGTTAGTGAATAGTATCTAGTTGCTATTCACTGTTCATTTATTACTTTTTTGTTTTTTATTGCTTCCATCGCATAGGCAAAACTGCTGACCGTCGCAGAAAGCGCACCTGCCATTTTCGACAACGGCGCCTGCAGGACTCCTGCCAGCATCGACAGCAGGACTTCCCTTGACGGCAGAGCAGCAATCTCTTTTACCTCTCTTTGCTCACACAGTTTTCCTTCTATGACCGCACCTTTAACCTGAAGTTTCTCATGGGTTTTTGTGAACTCAAGAACTTTCTTGACAACTAAAACAGGGTCGTCATATCCGATAGCAACACCAACAGGTCCTTTAAAGGTGTCGGCTGCCACTTCGACAGCGGTATCCCTCGATGCGATCCTGGCAAGTGTATTCTTTACTATGCCGTAGTCAAGGGAAGATTTTTTGAGCAGGCTCCTTAGTTCTGTAAGCTCAGCTACTGTCATGCCTTTGTAGTCCGTAAAGACCACTGTCTTAGCCCTCGAAAACTTTTTCTTTAGGTCAGCTATTAACTGTCCCTTTTCTTGCTTATTCAGTTTCGACCTCCTTTCCCAGAGACCCGAGAACATCATAAATGAGAAAGGGGAAAGGGGAAGTAAAAATTATTATTTTTTGATTCCTCATTTCCAAATTCTTGTCTCTCATTTCTTATTTACTGCCTTTAGCCTCGGTAGGCCGGCCTTCTTGCTAAAAACTTCAGGCCGAATTAAGTTTTACACCTACTGTCTCTGACTAATATTTTATAAAAAATATATCAACCCTAAGGGTTGTTTGCTATTTTTATTTAGCTGCTGTTACTGAGTTTACGTCTATTTTTATGCTCGGTCCCATTGTAGAAGATATATTCAGTTTCTTTAGGTATCTTCCCTTGCTTGTCGACGGCTTTGCCTTTATTATGGAATCGATTATAGCCTTTGCATTATCTACAAGTTTTTTGGAATCAAAAGAAGCCTTCCCAACAGGCACATGCACAACCCCTGCCTTTTCAGCCTTATATTCAACCTTGCCGGCCTTTATTTCCTTTACGGCCTTTGCCACGTCAAAAGTAACAGTTCCGAGTTTAGGATTAGGCATGAGTCCTCTCGGGCCGAGGATTTTGCCGAGCTTCCCGACAACCCCCATAATATCCGGGGTAGCCACGACCTTGTCAAAGTCAAGCCATCCTTTGTTTATTTTTTCAACCATATCCTCAGCGCCTGCAAAGTCAGCGCCTGCGTCCCTTGCCTCTTTTTCCTTCTCCCCTTTTGCAAAGACCAGGACCCTTACATTCTTACCGGTCCCGTGGGGGAGAACGACTGTCCCTCTCACCATCTGGTCCGATTTCCTCGGGTCAACCCCGAGATTGAAAGCCAGATCAATAGTCTCGTCAAATTTAACAAAGGATAGTTCTTTAACCTTTGTTATAGCTTCTTCGAGAGGATATTCCTTTCCTGCTTCTAACTTTTGCTTAACAGCGTCTATCTTTTTTCCCATTTATACCTCCGATCTTAGTCTGCCACCTCAACGCCCATACTCCTGGCAGTGCCTGCAATAATCTTCATTGCCTCATCCACGGAGTATGCGTTAAGGTCAGGGAGCTTTGTCTGTGCTATTTCTTTTAATTGTGTAGATGTAACCTTTCCCACTTTATCTTTATTCGGACTGCTTGAACCCTTTATGATCCCGGCAGCCTTCTTGAGCAGTTCCGATGCCGGCGGTGTTTTGGTTATAAATGTAAAAGACCTGTCAGAATAAACCGTCATCACCACAGGTATGATTGTATCTCCCAGAGCCTGGGTCTGGGCATTAAACGCCTTGCAAAACTCCATAATATTCACCCCGTGCGGACCGAGTGCTGGTCCAACAGGCGGCGCAGGTGTAGCTTTTCCTGCTGATATCTGAAGTTTTACCTGGGCGATTACCGCTTTCTTTGCCATTTTTTCCTCCTGCCTTCTTGTTTAGTTCTTTTCTATCTGAAAAAAATTGAGCTCTACAGGCGTCTGCCTGCCGAAGATACTGACCATAACGCGAAGCCTTCCATGGTCTGCATCAACATCTTCAACGAAACCGTTAAAATTACTGAAGGGCCCATCAATGATCCTGACATTGTCTCCCTTCTGGTACTGGGTCTTGACCTGTGGTACAGGTCCTTTTTCAACCTGCTGCATAATAACCTCGACCTCTTCCTGGGGTATTGCAACAGGATTTTTCCCGCCGACAAAACCAGTCACCCTTGGGGTGCTTTTCACCAGATGCCAGGTCTCATCATCAAGTTCCATCTCAATAAGTATATATCCAGGGTAAAATTTCTTATCGCTCTCTTTCTTTTTACCACCCTTCAGCTCCACAACCCTTTCTGTCGGTATAAGGATCTTTGATATCTTATCCTGTAATCCCTTGCTCTCTATCTTATCTTCGATAGAAAGCTTGACCTTCTCTTCAAACCCCGAATATGTATGTACTACATACCAATTTTTTTCCATGTTTTTACCTTAGCGCCAACTCTACTAATCTTGTAAGACCGAGGTCTACTATCCCGAGAAACATGGACACGATAAATACTGTTATTATTACAACCCATGTAGACCCTATCAGTTCTTCCCTGCCCGGATACACTACCTTTGCTGTTTCTACCTTCACTTCCCTAAAAAATTGCTTGATCTTCTCTATCATTTATTTAGTCCTCATTCACATGGCAGGCCAGGAGGGATTTGAACCCCCATCCCTCGGATTTGGAGTCCGATGCTCTAGCCGTTAGAGCTACTGGCCTACATCTAAAGTTATTAGTGAACAGTGAATAGTAAATAGTAAAATGCATCTTGTTCTTCAGTTTTTTCGAACTATTCACCAAATACTGTTCACTATTTACTGTTTTTATGCCTTTGTCTCCTTATGCATTGTATGTTTCATGCAACTCCTGCAGTACTTTTTCCTCTGCAGCTTATCAGTTGTATTTTTTTTGTTTTTCCTGGTTGAATAATTTTTATTTTTGCACTCAGTGCACTGAAAAAGAAATATATCCCTCATGCTATCACCTCAGTAACGACTCCGGCCCCGACAGTACGTCCGCCTTCCCTTA
>JAKAKQ010000025.1 GCA_021813425.1 Nitrospirota bacterium | reverse complement strand
CCACATTAAGCTCGGTTGAACAGCTTATAAAGACTACAAAATATAAAAAGGAAAAAATAGAGCCTGAAAAACTGGTCAGGTTAAAAAAGACCATGGTAGAGCAGGAATACGGCGGGCTTATAAGTTTTATCGAATCCGGGCGGAACCTTGACCATATTCACGGGTATGAGAAGGTCAAGGCATGGCTGCGGCAGGACATAGCGCTCTGGAATCAGAATGATCTGAAGGCTATGCCTATGGGATATCTCTTCTGCGGGCCTGTAGGAACAGGAAAGACCTTTTTTATCGAATGCCTTGCAGGCGAGGCAGGCGTGCCTGTAGTAAAGATGAAAAACTTCAGGGACAAATGGGTCGGGAGCACAGAGGGGAATCTCGAAAAGATATTCAGGCTTCTTCATGTCCTCGGCAGATGCATAGTATTTGTAGACGAAGCTGATCAGGCATTGGGAAGGCGTGACTCCACTTCAGGCGATTCGAATGTATCAGGGAGGGTTTATTCAATGATCGCAGAGGAGATGAGCGATACCGACAACCGCGGGAAGATTATCTGGATACTGGCTTCAAGCCGTCCTGACCTCATAGAGGTAGACCTTAAAAGGCCGGGCCGGATCGATGTCAAAATACCGCTCTTCCCCACCTTAAAGCCGGAAGAAGGGTTTGACCTTATTCAGGCGCTCTGTAAAAGAATAGGAATGAATATAACTGATGAGATATTCAATGAAATAAAGCACCTTATTCCAGACATGCTGACTCCAGGTGCAGCAGAGGCGCTTTCAGTAAAGGTCTATCGTCTTTCCCGCACACAGGGAATCAATGAAATTACAGCCCTTAAGGAATGTCTTTCAAGCTATCAGATACCTGTTCCACAGGATATAATGCAGTTTCAGATAGAGCTTGCCGTACGCGAGGCAAGCGACCTTGAATTTGTGCCAAAGGGACTGTTGTCGGGAAGGACTGGAATTTGATAAGTTTTTCAAAGGGGAACCTGGTTAATGAAAACGTCTGATCTGTTTGTCAGAGCACTTGAAAACGAAGGGGTGAAATATATATTCGGCATACCCGGGGAGGAGACCCTGGACTTTCTGAACTCACTCAGGGATTCGAAGATAAAATTTATCCTTACCCGCCATGAACAGGCAGCAGGTTTTATGGCTGCAACATATGGAAGATTAACCGGTACGCCCGGAGTCTGTC
This sequence comes from Nitrospirota bacterium, assembly GCA_021813425.1. Taxonomy (GTDB): domain Bacteria; phylum Nitrospirota; class Thermodesulfovibrionia; order Thermodesulfovibrionales; family UBA6898; genus JAKAKQ01. The sequence goes on along the minus strand of JAKAKQ010000025.1, from coordinate 1,380 downwards.
TTGCCACGCTTGGCCCAGGCGCTACAAATCTCGTCAGTGCTGCAGCATATGCACAGCTTGGCGGCATGCCGATGCTTATGATAACAGGGCAGAAGCCGATCATGAAAAGCAAGCAGGGGCAGTTTCAGGTACTGAATATCGTTGACATGATGAAGCCCCTGACCAAATACACAAAGCAGATAGTCCACAGCCATACAATAACATCGAGAGTGCGCAAGGCGTTTAAAATCGCGCGGGAGGAACGCCCGGGCGCGGTTCATATTGAACTGCCAGAGGATATTGCCCGCGAGGATTCAGACGCCGATATATTCGAGAAAAACGATTATCGAAGGCCTGTGGCTGACCCCCATGCCGTTATTGAGGCTGTCCAGAAGATCCAGAATGCACGGTCACCGCTTATATTATTAGGTGCTGGTGCAAACAGGCAGAAATCACATGATGCCATCGAGTTCCTGATAGAGAAAACAGGCATACCTTTTTTTACCACACAGATGGGTAAAGGCGTCATGGATGAACGTAATCCCCTCTGTCTCGGCACTGCAGCGCTTTCGAGCTCTGACTTTATTCACAGGGCTATTGAGAAATCAGACCTAATTATCAATATAGGCCATAATATTACGGAGAAGCCTCCATTCTTTATGAAGAGGGACGGCTTTAAGGTCATCCATATCAATTACTATTCTGCAGTGGTTGACGAGGTATATTTCCCGCAGCTTGAGATAATAGGAGACATCGCAAAGAGCGTGGCTGAACTGACTCAGCATATCGAACCTCATGATCAATGGGACTTCGGTTACTTCATGAAGATTAAGGAAAAGATGGACGCCCACCTCGAAGAATTTGCTGATGACAATCGTTTCCCTGTCCTCACTCAGCGGCTTGTAAGTATAGTCAGGGAGGCAATGCCGTCTGACGGCATTATAACCCTTGACAACGGCGTATACAAGATATGGTTTGCGCGTAACTACAGGGCGCACCAGCCCAATACCATCCTTTTGGACAATGCCCTTGCAACCATGGGCGCAGGGCTTCCATCTGCGATTACTGCAAAACTTATTTATCCTGAGAGGAAGGTAATGGTAATATGCGGAGACGGCGGGTTTATGATGAGCTCGCAGGAGATCGAAACAGCAGTGCGTCTGAATCTCGACCTCCTTATACTTGTTCTTAATGACGGCGCATACGGCATGGTGAAATGGAAACAGGCAGGACTCGGGTTTGAGGATTTCGGACTGGATTTCGGCAACCCTGATTTTGTTAAATTTGCAGAGAGCTTTGGCGCAAGGGGCTACAGGCTTGCAAGGACGGATGACCTTGAATCCCTGATAAAGAGGTGTTTCAATGCTTCAGGTATTCACCTGATAGAAATTCCTGTAGATT
>JAKAKQ010000199.1 GCA_021813425.1 Nitrospirota bacterium | reverse complement strand
ATAACTCATTGAAATATAAAGCCATAAAAAGAATGTCACTACCCTTTAAAGGAAGCGGTCACCCCTTCTTGACAACTCTAACTATGTTAGATATAATCACATTATGAAAAACTGGACATCTAAAGAGATTAAGACGCTAAGAAAAAAACATGACCTTTCTCAACCTGCTATGGGTAATCTCTTAGGTGTCTCAGGGAATTATATCTATCTCTTAGAAAAGGGGGTGAAGAAACCGAGCAAAACATTAAGGCTTTTACTGGACTGCATAGAGAGGCAGTTCAAAGAAAATGAAAAGGAAAGGAGAAAGTGAAGTATGACAAAAGGCATTTATAAGCGTGGAAATGTCTACTGGATACGTTATGCAGGGCTTGATGGGAGAACAGTCTTTGAATCATCAGGAAGTGATAAGTTTAGGATAGCAGAATCATTGCTTATCCAGAGAAGACAATCCATTAAAGAAGGCAAACAGCCAGAGATCAAGAAGATAGCAAATCACACATTCAGAGAACTTGCAGAAAAATATCTCTCATGGATTAATGGAAGACAGAAATCTGCACAGGTCAAAGGCTATATCATAGGACAGTTGCTTGACAGGTTTGGAAGCCTTCCCCTGAGAAGATTCAATACCGTCATTGTAGAACAACTACAAACAGACCTTATGAACAGAGGCTTAAAAAATACGAGTTGCAATAAAGTTTTGAATATCCTTAAGCATATGTTCTCAAAAGCTGTTGAATGGGACATGATAGAATCTGAAACACTTAAGCGTATCAGAAAGGTTAAACTTCTGAGAGATGACAGCAAGCGACTGAGGTATCTTTCAAAACAGGAATGTCATGCTCTTATCAATAACTGTGAGCCTCACCTCAAGCCTATTGTTATTACTGCTCTTAACACAGGCATGAGGAAAGGTGAGATACTCAATCTCAAATGGGATAATGTAGAACTCAGAAACTGCTTTATTCTTCTGGACATAACCAAGAATGGAGACAGAAGAGAAATACCTATTAATGAGACCCTAAGAGGCGTTTTGCAAAGATTGACCAGAAGGCTTGATATTCCCTATGTCTTTTTCGATTCTATGACTGGAAAGCCCTATAAGGACGTTAAGAGAAGCTTTAAAACAGCGCTGAGAAAAGCAGGGATAAGGGATTTTCACTTTCATGACCAGAGACATACCTTTGCATCGCATCTTGTAATGTCCGGGGTTGACCTTACTACTGTTAAGGAACTATTAGGCCATAAGACATTAACCATGACCTTGAGATATTCCCATCTTGCCCCTGCTCATAAAGTTAAGGCAGTAGATATACTGGATAATGCCCTCAATGGAAGGGTGCAAAACTCTGCTACTATACAAAAACTATACAATCCCATCATGCAGGAGTTAGCCGTCAATGCCTAAACTATTGAAAAATATGGTAGGCCCGGGCGGTTTCGAACCGCCGACCTCTACCGTGTCAAGGTAGCGCTCTCCCCCTGAGCTACGAGCCTGTTGAATAACAAAGGAGTGTTATAGATTTAACATAAAAAAAAGCCTTTTTGTCAAGACAACCACCGTGACTTCAGGAAATTTCAGGCTTTTTGCAGTCCCCTGCACCTGTAAAGCAGTAATCTTTTTTGCGTCTTTATTGAGATTTACTGCCTGTTTTATTCTCAGATAGTAGTCCATGTTTCAGATTATACCTAAATCAGGAGATGAGCATAAAGCCGCATTCGAAGTTGTTCGGCTGGAATTGACATCGGCGGAGTATACCGGTTACTATTCAGACGGGTGCTTTCGCATCCGGCAAAAAACAGATCGTTTGAGGAGGAGACATGTTCGGTAAGAAGACGGTGAAGAAGACAGTTCAAAAAGCTGTAAAAAAGGCTGTAAAAAAGGCGACGAAGGTCGAGAAGAAAGTAGCGAAGAAGGTAGCGAAGAAGGTCAAGGCTGTCAAGAAAACCGTTGCGAAAAAGACCTCCTCAGCGGTAAAGGCGGTCAAGAAGAAGATCGCCAGATAGTCTCGATGTTTAAGAAACTTGTCCGGACAAATGACGATACTGCGATGCTTGTACTAAGGCTTTTCCTCGGCCTGGTATTCTTTCCACACGGCATGCAAAAGGTCTTCGGCTGGTTCGGCGGCATCGGGTTCAGCGCCACTATGGATATCTTTACATCGAAAGCCGGTTTCCCTGCAGCACTTGCTTTTCTTGCCATAATGGCAGAATCCCTCGGAGTGGTCGCGCTGATAGCAGGGTTTTTCACAAGGATAGCTGCATTCGGGATCGGGGTGAACATGATTGTCTGCGCCCTTGGCAACCATGTAAAGAATGGTTTTTTCATGAACTGGATGGGCACACAAAAGGGAGAAGGATTTGAATATCATTTATTAGCCGTTGCGATCTCTGCAGCTCTGATTATAAGCGGCGGCGGCAAATGGTCGCTTGACGGTCTTATAGACCGAAAAATAAAATGAGATAAACCCAACGGTTCAAGCCATAACTCCTTTAACACTTCTCCCGGGTGTGCTGGTTTATGCATACCCATTTCATGCCTCCTAATGGTAATCCTCTATAAGCAGGGATGTCCTTATCTCCTGAAGGTATATAAGAATCCCGCGATTCTTGTAATGCCTATGCCTTCATATTGCTTTAAATCAAGAAGATGTTTATCTCCCGTGACTATAATGTCCGCTCCAGCCTCTTTAGCGCATTCAAGTATCCTGTTGTCAGGAGCATCGGAGAGTATGTTCAGCCTGTCAACAGGCTTTAAAACGGTTGCTACCTTGCTGATTTGTTTAAGCGCAGCAGTAATCCTGACATCATCCCATAAAAACTTTCTCCTGAGTTTCTTTGCGGTTTCCGTGAGAATTGCTACGGATGTGTAAAGCTCTATCTGACCGTCAACAGCAAGCAGATATACATCTTCAGCCTTGCTGCCGGGAGATATGAAAGCAGAAATGTAGACATTGGTATCAAATACGACCTTCACGCCTACCGGCCTTCAAATATTAATTTCTCTATGTCTTTCTCTGTAAGCTTTAGTTCCCTGGCCTTTTTTGCGCCATATCTCTGAAGCTCAAAAAATTCCTCCCTGAGTTTTTCTTCCTTATAAAAGGTAAAGACCTCTCTAAAAAGCTGGCTTATGGTCTCACCTTTTGCCCTGGCAAGTTTTCTGTATTCCTTTGCAGTGTCCGGCGGCACGGATAATGTCATCACAACCCTCTGCCTCGACGGCATAATCGCCACCTCCTTTGTGGTATTACTTTGTATTACAATATCAGATGGGGTTGGGGCATGTCAATCGGTGAGAACGCCTAAGTTAGTAAGTCAGCAAGATGGCAAGTCAGTAAGTTATAGAGTTTTGTAAAAATCCCGGTTGACTGATACATCAACGTCCAAAAAGTCTGTCCCCTCTTTGCTCATGGGCTGATTAATAAATTACGGACCACTAATATCAATCCTGAAGTAAAGATTATGCTGAATATCATCTTGTTATGTTTTGCGAGCCATTCCGGCAGATAGATATCAAAATTCTCTTGTCTGTCAGAAGTATATTTCATGGCAATCGGCGTCAAAGAACATCGCCATTTATTGATGAGTAATACCACTGTTTCGAGCATTACAAGTCCGATTGACAGCCACAACATCAAACCGAATGTTTTTGTTATCCCGGCATAAAAGACATAGAAAACAGCCGATGCCATCAGTTCACTTAGTACCCGACCCAACAAAGTCACTTGACAATAATAAACATATTGTTTATAATTTTCCTGTGATTCAGTCATTTGCTTCTTCCGAAACGGAACGCTTCTTTGCCATCGGAAAATCGCGCCGCTTGCCGCGGGACATACTGAAGCGTGCAGCGATGCGCTTGACACAGTTGGATGGCGCCGTGCGCCTCGACGATTTGCGAAACCCGCCTTCCAACAGACTGGAAGCGTTGGCTCATGGTCGCGCCGGCCAATGGAGCATTCGCATTAATGACCAGTGGCGCGTATGTTTCCGCTTTGAAAATGGTGACGCTTATGACGTTGAAATCGTTGATTATCACTAAAGGAGATACAGATATGGTTAAGAATGGCTTGCCTGCAATTCATCCAGGAGAATTCCTGGCAGAAATCCTGGGAGAGATGGGTATATCTCAGGCTGAGTTCGCGCGCACTATCGGGGTATCGCCGATGCGGATTTCGCATGTAATCAAGGGCAATCGTCCGGTAACGGCGGAACTGGCATTGTTGTTCGGTCGTGCGTTTAACCAGACGCCGCAATACTGGCTCAATCTTCAGGCGTCTTACGATTTAAAAATCGCAAAGGCGAGTATCGGTAAGCGCCTTGCTGGCATACATGCCCTCGCGCATGCCTAATTTCCCGTTAAGGAAAAGCACTTGGGGACATTGTGTCTGGAATTGAATAACTGTTGACATATAAGAGACGACTGGCTCAGGTTTTTCTTCCCGCAACCCTCTTTTTTCTCCCATCAATCATCCATTGAAGTCCGTGAATCGCCCGCCCCGAACGGGTCCGCTGAGGCGGATAAAACGTGAAAAGTTACAACAAAATATTATGGAATTCATTATGGGTTCTACTTCCCTGTCCTTTACTATTTACGTTTATATTATCCCTTTTCCTCTTCCCTGTGAAACCCTATTTTTCGTTTCTTCGTTTCCGGCGGAGCCATGAGCTGACGGATAGCACCAAAAATGGCCTTTATTTCCTCATCATGTTTTTCTATTTTCTTTTCAAGCAGCGTCAACTTTGCGGCAAGTTCTTTGTTGGACGACAAAAATTCCCGCAATCTGACAAATGCGCGCATGATGGCAATGTTGATCTTTATGGCCTGTTCGCTGTTGAGAATGCTGGAAAGCATCGCTACTCCCTGCTCCCTGCTCCGTAAACGCATACGGCAAAGAGCCGCCGAAGTGCTTCTTGTGTGGTATCACATTTTGTGATACCAGGTGGTCAGCTTCCGTTTCATTCATTTGAAATATGAAGTCTTCAGGGAATCGCTGAATGTTTCTTTTTACCGCTTGGTTTAATACTCTCGTCTCAATTCCGTAAAGTTCGGCAAGATGCATACTGATCATAACCTTCATAATCAGGATGACGCCTGTGAATTGTTTTAACGGATTCCCAGCCATCCTCATATTTCCGCTTGAGCACGGTGAATTCATAATTAATTGAAGGGTCCTCTGTCCATTTTCCTCCGGAATATCTGTAAGCCCTTCCTTCGCCCCCGTACATAACGCTAAATTCAGGAGGGGGAGAGAAAGATTCAATCAGAGGCATGGAAGGTTTTGAAAAACAGCCTGCAAAAATTATGACTAATGATACAAAGGAAATTTTCTTTAAAGCCGGAAGAGATTTCATAGAAAAGTACCTTTAGGGTCAGCATTCTTGACTATTGGCATTTGTGAACGCCAGAATGGCCCGCTTTTTTCTTTATGCATCCCTCTTTTCTCTCCCGTCAATCATCCCTTGAAGTCCGTGAATCGCATAACGTGAATCGTGAAAGGTTTAACAAATATTGTAACAGCTCAGGCATTAGGCTGTCTACGACTCCGGAAAGAAGACCGTCTGCACACAGGCGGATTCGGGGCAGACCCTTGGAATCAGGTCTGCACATTTGATATCGCTTCATTGAGTCTTTGTTCTTTTTCGACATATTCAGACGCAACAGTCAATTCTTTAAGCATCACAATGAATGAATCCAGGCCATTCTTAAGAATCCCCTCATGCACCGGGAACCTGCGGATGTTGTATGCAGGTTGTCCCATGCGGTTGCCTCCACCATAAGCAGACAGTAAGGTTTTTATAGATAGACTTCGGGCGATGTTTATTGTCCTTTCGTCGTAATCCCTGTAAAGCCTCCCAAAAGGGATACTGAAGGCCGGAATGTCGTCCTTTACCCATCTCTTATAAAAATCAAGACTGTGCGATATCTCATCATAAATCTCCTCATTGTTTAATCCAAGCATAACCGGATGAGTGCAGGTATGGATACCGAAACTGACAAGCGGATTCTTTTTAAGTGCCTCGATATCTTCATATGACAAGAAAAGATCCTGCTCTTCTCTTCTGTATTCCTCTTCTGGTACGATTCGAGCGAATATATTATTGACGATATTGCTGTTTTTATCCTTATCGTAATTACTGCGCGTAAAACTTATTATTTCACCTTCAGAGACGGAAGTTTTATATTCTCCTTTAATTAACTCTGCAAGTCCATCTCCATAACCCCTGTATATGCAAAAGTTGTAAAGATACCTCCAGTACACCTCCCTGTCTCCCACGCAATCCGTTATAAGAAAACATTTCGAGGGAATATTGAGTGATTCCATAACCGGGACTGCATTTAAAGCATATGACTTGGGACCATCATCAAATGTTACAGCAAGTAAACGCCCTCGCCTTTCGGTTTTACCTGAATTAGTCTCGATAATATCTTCCAGTTTGACTATATCGAATTCATTTTTTAAGGTAATAAGAAGTTTTTCAAAATTTTCAGGACGGACATTGCCGAGGTCCTTAAATGACATCAGGTCACGGTCATCCACTGAATGGAACAGGAGGACTATATGTTGTTTCATCTGTATATGGACGGCGGAATATAACCGTAGAGTTTCACTGCGGAGTCAAGGGCAGACCTGTTTAAGTTATATTTTTCTATAACGCCGTTTTCAAGGTTTGTCAGACAAATGCGCGCAACACTGGAATTAAAGTCTTTTGAAAAATACTGTCTTCCAATATCCGAAGTTTGTTTGTATGAGGCTGTAGAACCTGTTGTAATAACCGTCTCTATTGTTTTTATAATAAGCTCTGTGCCTTCACATATTATTTTCAAAAATATTGCATTAAGGTCGTCATTCTTTTCAAAAACAGGTTTAGTCTGGCAGATTATATCTCCGGAATCTACGCCGGGATTGACGTGATGTACAGTAACTCCTAAGTACTCAGGTTCTCCGTTTACCAGCGGCCAGCCATAGCTCCAAGTACCCCTGTAATAGGGAGAGAGGCCGGAGTGCAGATTTATCATTGCAATGCGCGGGATCGAAATAATATGTGGTTTGATAATACTGCTGCCAAGCACTGCAATGATATCCGGTTCAGTTTCCTTAAGACGCTTTGCAAATTCATCACTGTTTATTTCTCCGCATTTAATATCTATATATTTTGTCCCTGCTCTCTGGATTACAACATCGTAATCAGATTTCAGATATTCTTTTAATGCCGGATGATATCTGAAGCCTGCTGAATACATCTCACAAAATTTCTTTATAAAGATATCATCTTTAATCCTTACGATTCCGTCTTTTTTAAAGATATTTTTTAAGCCTGATATAAATATATCCCTCTGTTTATAGCTTTCAGGGTAAGACTCTCTCACCACGCAGGCGATATCGAAATGCTTCTGGAGTCTGTTTATGAAGTATGTATGATGAAATCCGGTCCTTGTGAATACCGCTATTTTCATGAATGTCTAAAAAAGCCTGACGTCAACGGTCTCGCCCTTTTCTACTCCGTTCACATTCAAAGGTATTACGATGGTGCCATCTGCTTTTACAAGCGTCGTTATCAGGCCTGATTTTCCGAGTACAGGTATCGCCCATATGCCGTCATCCCTTTCTTCAAGCATTACCCTTATATGCTCCTCCCTGCCCGACGTTGACGATATATTCTTCGAAAGTTTTGCCTTTATAATCCTCCTGCTGTATTTAGGGAATCTTTCTTTAAGTCCGGATAATATATTCAGTACCGGCAGGATAAAAATATCAAAGCATACACTGACAGCAGCAGGATGCCCCGGCAGACCGAATACAGGGATGCCTTTAATGACACCTCCTATCATCGGTTTTCCGGGTTTTAGAGATATGCCATGGAAAAGAACTCCCGGACTTCCGATATCATTTATTATCCTTGCTACCATGTCCTTTGTCCCTACAGAAGTCCCTCCAGAGATGACAATCGCATCAGAGTCTGCCATAGAGTTCTCTATAATACCTCGTATTGTTTCATAGTTGTCCCTGAAGATGCCTTTCCTGTATGGGATACAGCCTGAATCTGAGACCATTGCTGAGAGGACATAAGAATTTATGTCTCTTACCCGGCCCATTTCAGGTGAAGATTCCGCTGGCACGATTTCATCCCCTGTTGATATTATCGAAACAGTAGGCCTGTCATAAACCCATATTTTTGTTTCACCGATGCCCATGCATGCCCCGATATCCTGTGGCCTTAACCTACGCCCTTTTTCGATTACGATTTCACCTTTTCCGACATCCTCGCCTGACTGGATTACATTGTCTCCGGGGGCAACAGGCCTTAAAACCTCTATCATCTTTTCATCAACAGGCTGTACATTTTCGAACATAACAACTGCATCCGCACCTTGAGGGAGCATGCCTCCTGTAGGGATTTTGATTGCTCCATGTTCAGGCAGATGGGAAACCGGACTTTCCGCCATAAATATTTCTCCGGCCAGATTCAGATATGCGGGCAATGCCTCAGTTGCACCGTAGGTGTCCTCAGCCTTGACAGCATATCCATCGACAGTGGAACGGATAAAGGCAGGGAGATCCTCAGAAGAAACCACGTTACGGGAACATATCATCCCGAGTGAATCTTCCGTGTTTACAATTTTTTCCTCGGGTAATTTATGAGGAAGGTTTTCCATTAGGAGATTGAGTGAAGTTTGAACATCAACCGCATTTCCCCTGCCGAGCATATCCTTCATAACTTTAAACAGATGCTATTTATTTCCTTAAAATCTTATCTCTCAGATTTTCTACTATCTTACCTGTGCTTCCGGTGTCATTAAACTCTATCAGCTCTACCTTTCCTTCACTTCGCTCAATATAAACAGCATTATTGTTTTCTACTTTTGGGAAATACCTGCCGGATAGATCCTCATATAGATCTACTTTGTAAAGAGGAGTGCCGGGATCTGATCCATCCTCAGAATTAAATCTGAGCAAGCCGTCTTTCTCATATACTGTATATTTGCCCTTTTCGCTTTTGTACCCAACATAGTATTTCCCCCCCTCTTTATGATATATATCTGCATTCATCTCATACAGCTTATTGCCAACTATTTCATAGAATTTATTTCCTTTAATCTTAAATTTCTTTTCTGCCTTGCACAGCGCCCACTCAGAAGTTATTTTATCAGGACTGTGAGTTAACAGAACCATCTCTTTCTTTAATGTTGTCCTGTTAAGTTTTTCGTAATCCGTATGAACAATACTATTTTTTACAGATATATCATGAATGACAATGACATCATTAAAAGTATTGATCGCCTCATTAAAACGTTCCTCGCTCCAGATACGTTCTATATAATCATTAATATCCCCGTAAATAACAGAAGCGGACTCAAATTCCTTTTCCGCCATATTAATCCTCCGGGGTCTCTTCTCTTTATAAAGCTGTTTCCACAACTCTATGTCATGGGCGGTATCAGAACTGAATATAACGGTTTCTTTGTCTGTCCTGATCTTTATCCCTATCCCTGTAACACCATGCCATACAGGCGCTTTTATCGCCTCGATTGTAAATCCTTCAGGATTTTTGAAAATATTCATATCTTCCTCATAAAAAGTACTGGAAGAAAATGAATAAAAACTCTCGGGCTCTATCCATTCTTTGTAATCAGGGTCTCTAAAGAGCATCCTGGGTCGTCCTGTCTTGGGACTTATGAAAATTTTTGCCCTGTCAGGCTCTAAAATATTGCCTTCTCTGTCGGTTATATACAGACCTGTTTTCCCTTTACCTTCATCTATGGATACGATCCTGTATCTGGCCCTCGGACCGATTATTTGATATTCAATATAATCTTCATAAGATATATCGATTATGTTTTTTGAATCCTTTGAAAGGCTCTTTTCAAGGGCAGGCATTGAAGACTTTATTAAATCGTTATGAACATCTTCGGATGTTATAAGGAAAGCCTTATTGGGAATATCAGGCGCATACATATTAAACAGCGCGAGGTCACTGAACCACCTCTTGTGATCGTCATGACAATGAGTGATTATCAAACCATTTATCTGTTTGAGCCCATGCCCGCCGATCTGCTGGAAAAGCGGAGCGCCGCAATCCAGAAGATACTTGGACTGCCCTATTTCTAATTGGTAACCTATACTTTTCCCCATCCTGGAAAAAGGTCCGAAGTCACCAAGAATTTTTACATTAATACCGTCTATCATTACAGCAATATTACCATAAGAAAAATCGATTTTGAAAGATATATATATAAATCAAAATTTAGCGATAAATTCAGGGAACTATCCTGCTGTAATTTACACCTTTATTCAGTCCCTCTATCCTGAAGAGCTTATCGCCGCCTATTAGCTCCTCAAGCCTTTCTTTACTTATCTGATTATAAAAAACAGGTTCTATCAGCGTCTTGTCGTCAAGATTTCCCAAAATATATTTTCTTAATGTATCATCATTCAGAACAATGCGGGTTATGGGCAGTGACCTGTAAAGTCTGATATGGGTATTAATGCCGACGCTATCCGGCTGGATCCTCCTGAAAAGATCGAGATACTCCAGTAAAGTCTCTTCCTTTTCATAAGGAAATCCGCAGAGAAAGTCCACTGCTATTTTCAGACCTGAGGATTTTGCACTGAAGATAATCCCTTCGATGTCTGCTATATACTGGGAACACTTCTTCCATGAATCTACAGTAAGGGTTATAAGATAAACACCGGTATCTTTCATTAATCTGAACAGTTTCCTATTGAAATTGGCCGGTTTCATATAGACAGCCCACTTAATATCCAGGCTTGAATTTTTCAGCGCTGTGCAGAAATCTACCGAATAATCAAGGTCTTCGTTGAATTCGGGATCACATAGATGAAAATGATTATATCCCTTATCCGCTAAATCCCTTATCTCCTCAATAACCCCATTAACCTCTTTGAACACCACCCTTGAATTAGCCTCAAGACAGTAAGCGCACGAAGAGCTGCATCCCTTATGTGTTTCAAAGCCGGCTATGCCGCCTGCATCAAAATATTTCCTGTAGTCCGTCTTTGAGGACTTTCGATGATATGCAATTTTTGAGCTGAATCTCCCAAAATGGACTTTTCTTATATCTCCTGAGCCCTCAATCGTGTCCAGCAATTCAATTATTCCATCTTCTGCAGGACCGGCTACAGCAAAATCGGCATTCAGATAATCACATATCCCTTCAGGGTTTGCAAGAACGCCTGTCCCTCCGATAATGACTTTTATTCCATGTTTTGATTTTATGTGATTTATAATTTCCTTTATCTTATCAAGAAAAAATTCATTGGTATAATAGAGCACGGTGTCGATATTCCTTACCGTGATCCCTGCGATATCCGGAGTATATGCAACTAAGGCGTTATCAAGGTCTTCATATGGATTTTCGGAAAAACAGAGGTCAACGATCTCAACCTCATGACCCTTCATTTCAAGACTGGCAGCTATGTATTCAAGTCCTATCGGAGGGACAGGAGGAAATCTATACCTGTTTGGATTAATAAGCAAAACCTTCATATTTTTATAATAAATTTTTTCAACCCAAAAAAGGAAAGAACTATCCCGGATAATTTATAATCTTTTTGCGGTTCATTACGAATAAGCAGGAGGGGACTGTCTTTGAGCGGTTTCATCCCGAAAGCTTTCGGGATGCCTCGGAGCGAAGCGAGAATGAGCGAGAAGATGGTTCCCTCCTGCGTGCGTGAATTACCCGGTCTAGTCGGTATCGGAGAAGCGCACAAGGGTGCCTGTCTTCTGAGAACCGTATCTGAAGATGGTTAAGCCCTTGCACCCTTTTTCATATGCAAGGAAAAAGGCCCGTGCAACATCCTCCTTCTTCGCGTTCCTTGGCATATTGATCGTCTTTGATACGGCATTATCAGTAAACCTCTGAAAAGACACCTGCATCTCTATATGGTCTTTATAGCTGATTTCATGAGCGGTTTTAAATATTTTTTTGATCTTTTTAGGTACGCCTCTGGCCCCGCGAAGCATACCTTTTTGCATGACTCTTTCCTTTAACGCTTCAGAATGAAATCCAAGATTTTCGGCAACATCAAAAAACTGTTTGTTTAATTCAAGCAGTTCTGTGTCCAGGATAAGTCTTCTGTATGCAAGTGCGAACAAAGGTTCAATCCCGCTGGAACAGTCAGCGATAATGGACAGTGTGCCTGTAGGAGCAATAGTCGTAGTCGTTGCGTTCCTTACCCTTGGCATATCAGGGGCATCGTAAATGGAACCCCTGAAGTTCGGGAAGACACCTCTTTCTTTCGCAAGTTCAACAGAGTACAGTCTTGCCCTGTCCCTGATAAATTTCATCAGATCCTCTGCAAGTTTGAATGCCTTCATGCTGTTGTATTGCACCTCTAATGATATAAGGAGATCAGCCCATCCCATCACTCCAAGCCCTATTTTCCTGTTTCCCTTATGCATGATTTCTATATCAGGCATGGGATATTTATTCACATCAATAGAGTCATCAAGGAATCGCACTGCTGTCATAATATCATCAGAAAGCATCTCAAAATCTATTTTGGTCTCGTTTCCCTTTTTTATATATTTATTAAGATTGATCGATCCGAGCACACATGCCTCATATGGAAGCAAAGGCTGTTCACCACATGGATTGGTTGATTCGAATTTTCCTATATTGGGAGTAGGATTGAACCTGTTCATAACATCTATGAAAACGATGCCAGGATCTCCTGTTTCCCAGGCACTCATCACAATTTCGTCAAAAACAGTTTTCGCCTTCATTTTCCTATATGCCTTATTGGTCCTTGGATTTAACAGATCATATTCCCTATCATTGTATAAGGCGTTCATGAAACTGTCTGTTACAGCTACGGATATATTGAAATTCTCAAGTTCGCCTGATTTCCTTTTAATCTGTATAAAATCAAGGATATCAGGGTGATCGACCCTCAGGATTCCCATGTTTGCCCCGCGTCTTGCCCCGCCCTGCTTAATTACCTCTGTTGCAGTATCAAATATCCTCATAAATGATACAGGGCCGCTTGCAACGCCGCCGGTAGAACGGACAATATCGGCTTTTGGCCTGAGGTGCGAGAAAGAAAAGCCTGTCCCTCCCCCGCTCTGGAGAATTAAGGCAGCGTTCTTAAGCGAATCGAATATGCTGTCCATTGAATCTTCTACAGGCAGGACAAAACATGCTGCAAGCTGACCGATGGTTTTCCCTGCATTC
>JAKAKQ010000133.1 GCA_021813425.1 Nitrospirota bacterium | reverse complement strand
AATCCTGGTTGTAGATGATGATCCTATAATTCTGAAGAGCGCTGACAGGGTCCTGAACGATGAAGGCTATAATGTGGAAGGTGTACTCAGCGGGAAAAAAGCGATTCGAAGGATGCAGCAAATTCAATTCGATCTTGTTTTAACAGACCTCAGGATGTCCGAGATTGACGGTTTTTCACTGATACGATGGATAAAGGAATTCCGGCCGACTACGGGCATTGTGGTCATTACAGGCTATCCGCTGCAGGAAACAATTAAAGAAGCGCTAAAACTCGGCATATCTGACCTTATAATCAAGCCCTTCACTCCCGAAAAGCTGAAGGATGTTGTAAACAAAGCAATAGAACAGACAAGGGGGACTACCCTGGAAAAAATCCCTAAAGAAGAATTCTCTTCTTTGCTGTTTTCGGAATTGGATAAGGTAATTCAGCAATACAGGAATGTGCCGGGCAGCGCAACACCTGTATTGCTGCGTGCTCAGGAGATATTCGGATACCTGCCCGACCAGGTGCAGGAAAAAATCGCAAAAGGACTGAACATATATCCCTCGGAAATACAAAGCATCGTCTCATTGCACTCCTGCTTCAGAACAAAACCCGCAGGCGACAACACAATAAGGGTCTGCCTCGGCGCTACATGCTACCTAAGAGGAAGTGAAAGAGTATTGAGAAGAATTAAAGATGAGTTAAATATTGGTGTTGGAGAGACTACCAAAGACAGGAAATTCACTCTCGAAGTAGTTAAATGCAATGGCGCGTGCGGTATTGCACCCCGTATGTATATTGAACAGCCTGAAGATAGCGAGCTAACCGAAGAGAAGACGATAAGCTTCAACGCTGATTATTCTTTGTCGAAAGGATTTTCTCTTTTCCATGAAGGAAAAAATGCAGCAGGACAGGAGGCATAGAATGTCAAAGATAAAAATATTGGATCTTCAGAAGATCAAGGAAAAAAACAAGGCTGAGTTTGAACTGAAAAAAGACGGTTACAGGGCCAGAGTCGTTGTCCACATGGGGACATGCGGTGTTGCATCAGGAGCAACGAATATCCTGACTACCCTGCTGAATGAAATTTCAAATATTAGGTTGAAAGATGTCAATGTTATACCCTCAGGCTGTGCCGGACTCTGTGCGTATGAACCCATGATTACCATTGAGACAGTCGATCAACCCCCCGTAAAGTATGTGGATCTGAATGAAGAGAAGACAAAAGAAGTTTTTAAGGAGCACATCATGGGTGGAAAGCCTGTCAAAAAATACGCGCTGGTGAGCGGGAACGAAGCGACATATTGAAGAAACAGTCATTGACTTAACGATTTTAAAGGAGGCTGAGATGGAAAGATTTCGGGCATATGCGATGCTTTGCGCAGGGATAGGCTGTATTGAAAAAGGAGCCATGAAGGTAAAAGAAGCACTTGAATCAGAATTAAAAAAATGGGGCCTTCATGAAGAAATATATGTAGTACCTACAGGCTGTGACGGATTCTGCGGTGAAGGACCTGTCCTGTCCTTTTATCCGGATGCGGTCTTCTACAGTATACCATCAGTCGAAGATGTGCCGAAACTCGTTGAAGAGCATTTTCTCAAAGGGAGAGTCTATCACAAATTGACGATACCAGGTCCTTATCACAAGACTGATATACCTTCAATGAACGATGTGCCTTTTTTCAGATACCAGGCATTGAGGGTTTTGAGGAACAGAGGCCTGATTGATCCGGAAAAAATAGAAGACTATATAACGAGAGACGGTTATCTCGGACTTGCAAAGGCCCTTACCCGGATGATCCCCGAGGAGATAGTAAAGGTTGTGGCAGACTCAGGATTAAGGGGCAGAGGCGGGGCAGGCTTTCCAACAGGGAAGAAATGGGAACTCGGACTGAAGATCAAGTCTGATTTGAAATTCGTAGTATGCAATGGGGATGAGGGCGATCCCGGTGCCTTCATGGACAGGTCAGTAATGGAGGCAGATCCGCATGCTGTAATCGAGGGGATGATTATCTGCGGTGTAGCAACTCAGTCACATAAAGGCTATATCTATGTAAGGGCTGAATATCCCATGGCAGTCAGGCGTCTTCAAAAGGCAATTGACCAATGCTATGAGGCAGGGTTGCTCGGCAGCAATATATTTGATACCGGATTTGATTTTGACCTCGAAATATACCAGGGCGCCGGGGCCTTTGTCTGCGGAGAGGCTACTGCGCTGATGCGTTCGATAGAAGGAAAACGCGGCATGCCGAGGCCGAAGCTTTGGCGCTCGGCAGTCAAAGGGCTGTGGGATAAACCCACAGTGCTTAATAATGTTGAGACCTTTGCAAACATTCCTCAGATTGTGCTGAACGGCTCGGAATGGTACAGAAGCCTTGGGACCGAGAAAAGCGCCGGGACAAAGGTCTTTGCCCTGACAGGCGCGATAAAAAATGTCGGTTTGATTGAAGTGCCTATGGATACAACACTCAGGACGATAATCTACGATATAGGCAGCGGCATAAAAAAGAAAGGGAGGAAATTCAAGGCAGTTCAGCTTGGGGGACCTTCAGGAGGCTGCATCCCCGAGGATTACCTCAACATCTTTGTCACTTACGAGGACATCGAGAAAAGCGGGGCTATCGTAGGCTCAGGCGGCATGGTGGTGATGGATGACAGCAACTGTATGGTGAGCACCGCAAAATTTTTTCTGGATTTTACCGCTGATGAATCATGTGGAAAATGTGTGCCCTGCAGGATCGGGACAAAATTGATGCTTGATATACTTACTGATATCTGTAAAGGACAGGGCAAAGAGGGAGACATAGAAACTCTTAAGGATCTTTCTGAGGATATCATCTCCACATCCCTTTGCGGCCTTGGTCAGTCGGCGCCCAATCCTGTCCTTTCAACTCTGCGGTATTTCAAAAACGAGTATGAAATGCATATCAGGGACAAGTGGTGTGTAACCGGCGTGTGCCGCGATCTCTGCACCTTCTATATTGATGAGAGTCTTTGCAAAGGATGCGGCGCCTGTGTGAGGGCATGTCCTTCAAAGGCTATTATCGGTGAAAAGAAAAAACCACATATGATTATTCAGGACAACTGTGTGCAATGCAGGTCATGCTGGGACACCTGCAAATTTAATTCCATAAAAATCCTTCCTTTATCTGCCCGCAAGGCCGGCGAGGCTGAAATCGCTGCTATGGCCGCCGCATTAACGGAAATCCCGGCGGAGAGGGAACTGGTGGAGGTGACAAGATGATAGAACTCACTATAAACGGCAAAAAAGTAAAGACTGAAAAAGGAAAAACAATACTTCAGGCTGCGTTAAGCAATGGTATAAAAATTCCCAATCTCTGCTATGACAAAAGAGTAGTGCCTTTCGGCGGATGCAGGGTGTGTGTTGTCGAAATAGAAGGGCAGAGGAAACTTGAGGCCTCATGCGCAACCCTTGCAGGAGACGGGATGGTTGTGCTGACGGATACCCCGAAGGTAAGAAGGGCGCGTCAGGCTGTGCTTGAATTCATGCTGGTGCATCATCCGCTGGACTGTCCTGTTTGCGACAAGGCAGGAGAGTGCGACCTGCAGGAGCTTGTCTATGAATACGGCAAGCCGGATGGTCGCTTTGTCAGGGAGAAGAAGCATTCTCCGCCCGATACCAAAGGCCCTCTTGTGGAGTTAACTGCCAACAGGTGCATACTCTGCGGCAAATGCGTAAGGCTCTGTTCGGAATATCAGGGCAGAGGCGCCCTCGGATTTATAGGGAGGGGATTTAGTACAGTTGTCCAGCCTGCCTTCGGTGAGGCTATTGAATGTGATTATTGCGGCCAGTGCATTGATATATGCCCTACAGGCGCCCTTCTGAACAAATCCTTCAAATACAAGGCGCGTCCATGGTCCCTTGAAGAAAAAGACACTATATGCCCCTTTTGCAGTTGCGGCTGCACCCTCACACTTGGCATAAGGGAAGGGAAGATATTGAGATCAAGAGGAAAGGAAGACCTGGGAGTAAGCGGAGGAAATTTATGCGGCAGGGGAAGGTTCGGCTTTGATTATATATACAGTGAAAACCGCCTGAAAACACCGTTTATAAGAAAAGAGGCAAATCTCGAACCTTCAACATGGGATGAAGCGCTGGCGTATATCAGCGACAGACTCAAATATATATTGAGTAATGCAAACGGATCCGAGTCTGTAGGCGCAATCGGCTCTCATCGCTGCACTAACGAAGACAATTTCATGCTTAGAAAATTCATGCAGAATGTTGTCGGATCCGACAACATGGATTCTTCATCTGCCTTAGGATTTTCAAGGGTCAGAAAGGCCCTGAATATGGTCTTCGGTCTGAAAGATCATACCATAGACATGAAATCGCCTATCGGTAAAGATGTGATACTCATTATAGAATCGGATCTCAGCGTAACCCACCCCGTATTCGGCCTTAACATCCTGAAGGCAAAGAGAGAGGGAGCAAAGCTCATAGTTGCCGACAGCAAAGAGACCAAGCTTACAAAGCACAGCACTCAGTGGTCAAGAATAAAGCAGGGAACGGGAGTAGCGTTCCTGAACGGCATAATGAAGGTTATTGTTGACAAGGGGCTTTTTAACAGGGAAGTTGCTTCAGGCATAACGGGATTTTCAGAGCTGGAAAAAAGTCTTGAAGCCTATTCTCCTGAAAAGGTCACGGAAATAACCGGCATATCTTCCGAAGAACTTATCGGCGCTGCCGAGACCCTTGCAAAGGCAAAGAGCAGGATATTGTCATTTACTCTCAGCCCGTCGGAAAATACCAAATGCATTGATACCATTTTAGCTGCCTCCAATCTTGTAATCCTCCTTGGAGAAGGCCCGGAGTCCCTGCAGATACCGGCTGAATACGCAAACACCTATGGGGCATACAGTATGGGAATCAGGCCGGATGCAGGGAAATCAGAAGGGAAGAATCTATTTGATATGCTCTATGTGTCAGGTTCCATTAATGCCCTCTATATAATGGGGGAAGACCCGGTTTCTGTTCTTCCATACAAATCCAGGATAATAAAGACCCTTAAATCGCTTGAACTCCTGATTGTCCAGGATATAGCCCTGACTGAAACGGCAAAGCTGGCACATGTTATATTGCCTGCCTCGAGCTGGGCAGAAAAAGACGGCACCTTCACAAATGCCGAAGGTGTAACTCAAAGGGTCTATAAATTAATTGATTCGACAGGCGAAGCCCTCCCTGACTGGCAGATACTGAGAAACCTGTCATCGGCAATGGGAACAGATATGGCAGCCGGAACTCTTGAAGGCCTTTCAAACGAGATAAAAAAAACCATCCGAAGCGAAAAGGCAACATCCAACAAAAGGACGTTCCATCCTGTGCTTTATTCACGAGGTGAAGAGCCCGACAATGAATATCCGTTATCGCTCGTAACAAGAGATATACTGCAGCATTCAGGGACCATGTCTACAAGGTCCAAAACGCTCAACCTTGTGTCATCAGAGGCCATAATCGAGATGAATGAGAGAGATGCAAAAAGGTTCGGCATTTCAGACAACAGTCATGTCAAGGTAATTTCGAGGCGGGGCGCTGTATATCTCAGGGCTGCTGTTTCTGACGAAGTGCCTGACGGCGCTGTATATGTGCCTGCGCATTTTCCTCACAGCGGAATAAGCACACTCACAAGCCCTTCGATTCACGGAGGCATTGCTATGGAAACAGTGAGGGTTGAAGCAGCATAATAACAGTCTCAGAATAATAGGGGTGGCAATCGGCAATAATCAGGCCGCCCCTTCCCTTCTAAAAATGCGAATCCCCGCGAAAGACTCTCCATTTTACAATCATACACCGTATCTCCCCAACTCTCTCTCCGAGAGCCCGAAGTAATGGCCGACTTCGTGGATAAGAGTCTTCCGTATCTGTTCAATGAGCTCATTTTCATCGGAGCATATATTTTCGATGTTCTTCTGAAAGAGGATAATTTTATCAGGCAGTGGATAGGGGATCTCAAAAAACCCTCCTTTTCTGTGATATGGCACGCCGCTGAAAAGACCAAGCAGAAAATCCTTTTTTACGTTAAGTCGTTTTGTATCCTGTTCACCCGGATGATCTTCAATTATAATGGTGATATTTGTAAAATATTTCCTGAATTCTTCAGGCAGGGTTTCCAGCGCCATCTCGGCAAGTTCTTCAAAACGCTCCCTGCTAACCCTGTAGCTCATGGTTTAATTTTACAGGAAGGCGCGTCTTCAGGGAAAGAGGTTAAAAAAGCTTAAACGTTCTCTACCATCTCCCATACGCCGCAGGGGCAGATGCCCGCGCAGAAGCCGCAGCCGATGCACTTTTCATCATCAACAACATACTCATATGAGCCGTCTTTGTTTTCTGTTCTGCTTATCGCTCCCCAGTAACAGGTTGCTTCGCACATATGACAGTCACGGCATGTGGCGCATGACATGCATATATTAGCCTCCTGTTTTGGTTCAAACCCCTCGAACCTGCATACGTCGTAATATTCGGTCTTTATATTTTCGTAAGGGATAACCTGCTTTACTTCAGGCATATAGTCATAATGCATCAATTGTGAATGGATGACATCTGCAGTAATACGGCCCTGCCCTATCGCATGAGTCACGAGCCCTGGTCTTGTTGCGTCGCCTATGGCAAAGACCCTGGGATCAGATGTCCGGCCAAGCTCATCTACTGTAATCCAGCCTTTTTCTGTATGAATGTCAGTAGAGAGGAAATCGAGGACAGGGACCTCGCCTACTGACATAATAACGAGGTCAGCATCAAGTAAACTGCCGTCTTTAAAATATATCTTCTTTGCCTTTTTGTCATATCTTTCGGTGACCTTCGGCCAGAGGATTTCCGTGCCCTTTTCTCTTGCAATCTCCATCTCTTTGCCGAATGCAGCGGGTTTCTGTATATCAACAGCGGTCACAGAAGCAGCGCCGCAGTTGAATGCCTGTGAGGCAACATCCATCCCAACGTTTCCCGCTCCGATAACAACAACTTTCTTGCCCTTCAAGTCTATATCCTTCCCGAAATTTATTCCCTTGAGAAAATCTATAGCTGCCATCGTATTTTCAGAACCCGGGAATTCTATTTTTCTCGGCTTGTGGGCTCCGCATGCCACAACGACAACATCGTGGTTCTTATATATCTTTTCGAATGCCTTCTGGTTGATCGCCTTTCCAAGATGTGTTGTAACGCCTATTTCCCTGAAACGCGAAAGTTCTTTTACAAGTATCCTGTGCGGCAGGCGTTCGCGTGGTATGCAGAGTTCTATCTTACCGCCTAATTTGTTTTCAGCCTCATAGAGATCAACACTGTGTCCTTTCAATCCAAGCTGCCATGCAGCTGAAAGCCCTGCAGGTCCTCCGCCTATTACAGCAATCTTGTGCCCTGTCTTTTTAGCGGGTCTGGGCGCCGGTTGTTTTAACGCAAGACTTCCGAATTCCTTTATATTTAAAGGCCTGTCAACCCTTCCTCTTGTACAGCTCTGCATACAGAGGTTCGGACATATCTGTCCGCATACTGTTGCAGGAAGCGGACTGTATTTAAGGACAAGGTCGAGAGACTCTTTCATCCTGCCCTGTCTTATAAGAGCTGCCCTCTTGTGAGAAGGTATGTGCGTAGGACAGTTATATGCGCAGGGCGGCAGATATTTTTCATTATTCCAGACCGGTCTGTTCCGCCTCTCAATGCCTGTTGTAATATAAGGTAATATTGTCTGATCATGGGTGATGTACTCAGCAAATATTCCACCGCTGCCCACCTCTTTGTCCCACATATTTTTTCTGAAATCAGAGGTGGACATCTTCCTTTTTGTCAGTGTCTTCTTCTCAGCCGGTGTGTATGCTATAAGCTTTTTCCAGTCATCTGATGAACGGGTGAGTTCTCCATAATAGGATCCCCTGTCAATAGCCTTCAGATATTCCTTCATGTTTTCGGTCAGCCATTGCCAGTCCTGAGGGGTCAGGTCAAGCATCTTTACATCGCGCTCGCTGAACCCTTTTATCTTCCCGCGGAAATAGATAGTCCCTCCGACCATTCGGACACAAGACGTGTAATCTAAAATTTCGTGCGGATTCCTTGGGTTCACACCGCATATGACTGCAATGCCCCCTGCCTTGAACTCTGCAAAAGAATCACCAACATCACGGAAATACCACGACTGCGGAGGATCAAAACGGGGATTATGCTTTGTCATTGTATCGCAACGGGCTCCGCCGCCGCCCTGCACATATAAAACACCCTGTGCTGCTGCATTGTGCGCACCGTTTGTCACATCGCCGAGGACTGTAATCTTTGCTCCGCAATTTATCCAGCCGGCGTCATCGGATGTGCTTCCTTTGACAACTATCTCGGTCCCGGGCATCCCCATGCTGCCAAGCCTCTGGCCTGCAGGTCCTTCAATAATTATCTTTACGGTCTTACCCCTTGGCCAGATCCTGCCGCCAATGCCGTGCTGCCCTTCGGCAATTATATGCAGTTCACGGCCACCTTCCTGAACGGCCTGCTGTACCTGCTCCTCAAGGATGCGGGAAGGAACGCGCTTCCCATCAATATTTCCGTGTATGGTTACCTTCACCTTTAAATAACCTCAAATTTATTATAAAATCTCCCCTCGCCCCTCTTTGCTAAAGAGGGGTAATAAGTCCCTCTTAAAAAAGGGGAGGAGGAGGTTGTAATCTCCCACTTTGGAAAAGGGGGATTAAGGGGGATTTTCAGATTCAATAGTTCAGCACGCATAATCTATCTGAAGCCTTTCTGCCATCGCCTTATCTTCAATACTGAGACCGTCTGACATGCCGATCGGAAGTTCTGTGCTTCTTCCCATTGGCGCAAATATCTTTCTTAATTCGGTATCAGCAGTTTTAAAAACATCTATAACACGCTCGGCAACCCTGTCAGGGTCAAGCCTGCGGTATAGTTTCGGGTCCTGGGTAGTTATACCCCTTGGACACCTTCCTGTATTGCACAGGTTGCACCTGTTATATTCATCTCCAAAACAGTCGGCTGCAGCCTGCATGATATACTTGCCGATAGACACAGCAGATGCTCCGAGCATAATCAGGGCCGCTGCATTTGCAGCAAGGTTTCCTTTCTTGCCGATACCCCCTGCTGCAATCAGGGGAAGTTCATTCTGCTTGCCCTGACATACAAGGTCAAGATAACAGTCCCTTATATTGGTTGCGATAGGATGTCCCATCTTGTCCATTGACACATTATACGCAGCGCCTGTGCCGCCGTCTTCTCCGTCAATGCTCAGAGCCGCAGCATACGGGTTTCTCGCAAGGTTATTAAGCACTGCGCGCGCAGTCTTTGTGCCTGAAATCTTGGGATAGACAGGCACCCTGAACCCCCACGCCATTGACATGGACTGAATCATCTTTGCCACTGCTTCTTCTATCGAATACTTTGTCTGGTGAGTAGGGGGTGAGGCAAGGTCAACAAACTTCGGCACGCCTCTGATCTCAGCAATAAGCTTTAGGACTTTGTATGACATTAAAAGACCGCCGTCTCCGGGCTTTGCACCCTGTCCGTATTTTATCTCTATTGCGCAAGGGTCCTCGACCATATGAGGCAGTGCATGGATTATCTCGTCCCAGCCGAAATAACCCGATGCGATCTGGAGTATGAAGTATTTCAGGAACCTTGATTTTAGAAGTCTCGGCGGCATCCCACCCTCACCCGAGCACATTACAACAGGCATGCCTTCTGCTTCATTGAGATATGTTATACCCATTGCAAGTC
This sequence comes from Nitrospirota bacterium, assembly GCA_021813425.1. GTDB lineage: Bacteria > Nitrospirota > Thermodesulfovibrionia > Thermodesulfovibrionales > UBA6898 > JAKAKQ01. The sequence goes on along the minus strand of JAKAKQ010000133.1, from coordinate 3,589 downwards.
CTTCCCACATCGGCGGAGAAAGAGCGCCGACAGACATGCTCCCTATCATTATGGGATATATCTCGCGCACCGGCGGTATGAAGATTTCATCTTTTTTAACTACAAGCTTACCGCCCTCGGCCTCTAAAGGAAGATGTTCGGGCGGAAGATTCCTTCCCAGAAGTGTCCTTATGCGGAATTCATGCCGTCCTGCATCGAGCGCAGGGTCTGTCAGCATCGATATCCTTGTGAATTTCAATTTATCAAGCGTTGAAACTGAAGGGTCGTTTCTCCTTCCGCCCCTCTTGTACGCATCGCCGCCTTTGTTCTTGAAATGCAGGAATTTGTTCTGTGGATTTAATTCAGGCTCTATCGCCTCATTCGGACATACAAGCGTGCAGGAGCCGCATCCTGTGCAGTAGCGGTTGATATCCAGCACCTGCTCAACAACATACACAACCTTTCTTGAAGTAACAGGCGTAGGCACAGGACCCTCTGATGTAACGTTCCTCAGGATCTTTACAGTCGGCTCTATAGCCTTTACAGGACAGATTGCAGTGCATTTCCCGCAGCGCTTGCACCTGTCATCCCGCCACCTGATTATATAAGGTAATTCCCTTAAGGACAGTTGATGGTTATGGTCTAACCTTGAAGCTGGTTCCATACCCTTACCTCCTCTGCCCCGGGCGGGATAATAACCATGTCGTATTTCATAGGGAATATGTCTTTTGACCGGTCTCTTTTCGGCACAACCCTGTCAATACCGCACTCCTCCGACATAAGCGCATATTTTCCTTTTAAGCCGCCTACAGCTCCCGGTCTCAGTTTTTTTGAATCCTGGACCATAAAACATGTGCCGTCAGGGTTAAAACCTATCACACAGTTCGGCCCGTCTATACAGAGCATCCTGAGTGATTTTTTAATCAGGTTCAATGCCTCTCTGTCATCTCTCATCCCTATCTCGGACGCCTTAAGAGGGGTTATAACATCTTTGAAATATGTAAGCGGATAACCGAGATGTCTGTTCAGATAATGCAGTATATGCGTAAAAACCTCGCTGTCACTGTTATAGCCTATATACCCGGGGAACCCCCTGCTCATAAGATATTCCCTGATAGGGACGAATGCAGTGTTTTCACCGTTTGTCATGCTTGCGTAGCCCTGGATAAAAAAAGGATGGCAGGCATAAAGATTTATAGCGTAATTGGTATTCTGCCTCCCCTGCGCAAAAATAATCTTTGCCTTAAGCGATGAATTGTCAAGCCCGAAGAACTCGCTGAGTTGAAGGGGGTCCCCGACCTCTTTAATGGAAAGGATATCAGGATAAAAGGAAAATACTATTATGGATTCATCTGACTCGCCCATTTTCCTGAGAGCAAGACGTGTCCTCATCAGAAGGTCTTCCTTTTCTGGAATTGTCTTGTCTAAATATGACTCGGGGTATTGATAAACCTTTGCAAAATAATAATCCCTTTTATGTATCCCTCTAACTTCGGTTATTGAAGGGCTCCATACATGCTTGATCTGGAAACCGTGATCGGCCATATATTTGTCGACTGTTTCAAGCCCGCTTTCCGAACAGATACCCGAGAGGACCGGGAATTCCTTAAATTCTTCGAATTCACCTCCGAGGTCTTTCAGGATAATACCCATGCCTGAGCCGTCATGACCTTCCTTCATGGTCTCGAGGGCAAGGACATTCTCCATAGGGGAGAAATATTCAGACGATGTTATCGCAGCTAAACGGCACATTGTAATTCCATTCTATCCCAAAAAGAATCAAATTTACTGTTAAAAAAACGCCTATTCAACCCCATGGGTTATAGTAGGCGTTAAATTTCGACGGCAATCGGTTGCCGTTTGTTATATTAAAATTAATATCCATTTGTTGTCAATTAATATACCCTGCCCAAATCCCGATATAGAAAATCACAAATAATCCCCTCTCCCTTGTCCGCCTCAGCGGATCCGCCGGGGCGGAAGGGGAGAGGGTTAGGGTGAGGGTGATATCTCACCTGGCAGATCTCCCTCCCCTTAATCCCTTAGATGTTAAGTTAAGAAGAAAAATGCTGAATTTAATTGTAAAATCCCCCTTACTCCCCCTTTGCCAAAGGGGGATAATTCAGATTCCCCTCTTTAGCAAAGAGGGGTTAGGGGAGATTTTCCGGTGAATACTAATTCATTTTTCCAAATAATAATCGGGAAATTCCTTAACTTAACACCTATGCCCTTAATCCCCTCCCTTATATTTTTACAAAATAGCCCTGATTAAGTATTAATTAATAAGAACTACCTGATTTCAGTACTTATTAATTTCAAAGGATTTTTCGGGAGTATATTAAATCAAAAAATCTTTCCTTGACAACAGCTTGGAATATTGTATAAATTTGTTGTCACAAGGTAACCGGTAACCTATTGCCATGCAAAAGATTTCAACTGGTATAAAAGACCTCGACAGCCTTATTGACTCAGCTCATATTGGCGACAATATAGTATGGGAAACCGAGGCAGGCACATCAGAAGACCTCTTCATGCAGCACTTTATCAGGCAATCGCTTTCGGAAAATAAAGATGTCATCTATGTCAGTTTCAACAAGTCCCCTCAGAGCATCCTTCTTCACATGGAGACAAAACAGAACCCGGAAAGGCTTACCATACTCGATTGCTTTACATCAGGCAAGGGCAAAAGCGACAGGGCTTTCCTGAAGTTTTATGAGTCTCAGCACCCGGCCTATCCTCATATTGTAAAGGTAAACAGACCAGGCGACATTTCTTTCTTCAGTGAAACGATAAATGCGATTCAGGACAGACTCTCCGAAGGGGCGCGTTATGTTTTCGACAGTTTAACGGGCATGCAGGACCTCTGGGGAGAAGAAAACAGCACGTATAAATTCTTTACATATATGTGCCCGAGACTCTACGACCTCGGCACAATTGCCTACTGGATCCTTGAAAAAGAGGCCCACAGCCAGACCTTCAAGGCAAATCTCAGGCACATAACACAGGTTGTAATTGAACTCTACAAGAAAAGAGACAAGCTTTTTTTAAAGGCATTGAAACTTGACGGCAGGTCTAACAGAGAAGCTTTCAAGCCCCATTCCTATGAGATAGAAGATCACAGCATTTCTATCATCCCCGTCCATAAGGAGCCTGTCCATGATATCGGCAGCAGGATAAAAGACGCCCGAACAAAACTCGGCATGTCCCAAAAGGACCTCTCCGACAAGATCGGCCTTACATCCAGCTTCATATCTCAGATAGAGAATAATCAGATCAGCCCTTCCCTGAACTCGTTTCTCCAGATAGCAGACGCCCTTGGGCTGAATCCGGCTGCGCTGCTTAAGAAGGAAAAGAAACGCGGTGAAGTTGACTGGCTTATCAAGCGTGAATCAGCGTTAAAAATCCCCTATAAGAAAGACCAGGCTTATTCATTATTCAATATTGTATCTCATGATAAGGCATCTGCCTATATTGCACGCATTGAATCAGGGGCGGAATTGAAAAAACATTTCCTGAATCAGAAAAAAGAGGAGTTTATACATGTCCTTAAGGGAAGTATCTCTGTGAAGGTAGATACAGTTGAAAAAGAACTGAGATCAGGAGATCGGAA
>JAKAKQ010000007.1 GCA_021813425.1 Nitrospirota bacterium | reverse complement strand
CTCTTGGAATCGGCCTGGGGGAACCTCTGAATGCCATGCAGCTCCTCTGGATAAACCTTATTTCCGATATCGCACCAGGACTTGCCCTTGCACTTGAGGCGCCTGAACCTGATGTGTTGTCCTTGCCGCCCCGAAATCCTGAGGAGCCGATAGTCAGAAAGGATGATTTTAAGCGGATCGCCTTTGAATCAGCAGTGCTCTCAGCAGGGACTATGGGCGCTTATGGATATGGCATCATGAAGTACGGTATCGGTCCTCAGGCCGGCACCATGGCATTCATGGGTTTGACCCTTGGACAGATACTTCATGCATTGAGCTGCCGTTCGGAAAAATACAGCATCTATGACAGGGTAGGGGCGAACAGTCATTCGCCCCTACAGCCAAACAGATATCTCAATACAGCGCTTGCCGGTTCTGTCGCGCTTCAGGGGTTGGCAATGGCTGTACCAGGCCTGCGAAACCTTTTAGGTATCACGCCGATAGGACCTGTTGACTGGCTGGTGGTCGGGGGTGCGGCAGTCACTCCACTACTGATTAACGAGGCGACCAAGGGGACGATCAGGATACCGCTGCAAAACAATGGGTCGGCAACCATCAATAGTGCCGGAATTGCCGGTATTACCAGCATGGCGGCAGAGGAGATAACAGCATGAAAAAAAATTTTATATTTTCTTCTGAATCAGTTACAGAAGGCCATCCTGACAAGCTATGCGACCAGATCAGCGACGCCATCGTAGACCACTTCCTTCAGCAGGACCCCTATGCTTCTGTTGTTGCGGAATGCGCTGTTTCGACCGCAATCCTGTTCATTGCCGCAAGGTTCTCTTCCGTTGCCTATGTCGACTTCTCAAACGTGGCCCGCACAGTCATCAGTCAGATAGGATATGAACAGAAAGATTTCAACAGCAAGACCTGCAGCATAATCACAAGCCTGAAGGAACTCCCGCTGGAAGACTATGGCAATTTCGATGAACAGAAGTTGTCCGAACAAGAGCTCGAACAGATACCTGTCAGGAACCAGGTGACACTATTCGGTTTTGCATGCAATCAGACAGCCTCATTTATGCCGCTCCCTATCTGGCTTGCACATAAACTCTCACGCAAATTGACATCCGTCAGGACCCAGAGGGTCCTTCCTTACCTCATGCCTGACGGCAAAACGCAGGTCGGCGTTGAATACAGGGACGGCAGACCTTTTCGCATCCACAGCATTACAGTCATAGCATCACAGCTGAGGCCCCCACACAAGGGCGGGCCGGAACTCAGTCGTCTGAGTGACGATATTAAAGAAATGGTAGTCAAACCGTCCTTTTACGATGAAGAGATCAGGCCGGACGACCAGACAAAGATATTCATCAATCCTGACGGCCTTTTTCTTGTCGGAGGCCCTTCTGTCCATTCAGGACTTACCGGCAGAAAAAACTCGATCGATACCTATGGGGAATATGCAAGGCAGAGCGGCGCGGCATTGAGCGGAAAAGACCCAATGAGGATCGACAGGGTAGGCGCATATGCAGCCCGCTATGCGGCCAAGAACATCATTGCCGCCAGCCTTGCAGAAGAATGCGAAGTGCAGCTCTGCTATTCAATCGGTCTTGCGAGGCCGGTCAGCATCCAGGTCGAGACCTTTGGCACCGGCAGAATACCTGACGATAAAATCAGCTCGCTGGCTGAAAAGCATTTTGATTTCAGACTTGCTTCAATAATGAAACAGTTCAACCTCAGATACCTCCCGTCAATAATCAAGGGGGGCTTTTATCGAAAACTCAGCGCTTACGGGCATATGGGGAGGATGGATATAGGACTCCCGTGGGAGTTGACTGATAAGATCACTGCCCTCTGTGAGGACGCAGGGTTATGATTTCAGACACAGACAGCGGGATTGGGGAACTAAGTATCCGGTCCGGGTCATTCACCTGGACCAATATCGACAGGCTCGATGCAGAGCTGCTCCGTTCCCTGAAGGCATCCTATCACTTCCATGATCTTGATATCGAAGACTGTCTTTCGAAAACCCAGACCCCGAAGATAGACGAGTACCAGGATTATCTTTTCATCATTTTTCACTTTCCCAGATACCTGAAGGAAAAGCGGTATTCCGTGCCCATGCAGGTGTCAATCTTCCTCGGCAGGGACTTTCTGGTCACTGTCCATAATGGAGAATTAAAACCGCTGAATAACCTGTTCGCTTTGTACCGGAGCACCGGTCAGGTTGTCGACGCAGGGAGGAATGAAAAAACGGCCTGTTCCCTTACAGCGACCTCTCCGTCAAGTCTCCTGTACACGATCATTTACACCCTTGTCGAAAATCTACTCGTTATGGGGTCCAAAATCATGAGCAACATCGAAGAGATCGAAGAGATCGTCTTTGACGAGCAGATCAGCGCTGTCCGCGAGGTTACAGGGCTGCGGCATAATATCGCAAACTTCAGGAGAAGTGTTTTTCCGTTAAGGCGGGTCATTTATGAACTCGAAAAAAAGATCGGCCGTTTCACCGGAGAAGATATGGGAAATTACTTCGGGGACCTTACAGACTATATCGAAAAGGTCTGGGCCATTGCTGAGGAGTGCAGGGAAGCGATAGAGATTTACAAAGATACAGATGTGATCATCAGCTCCGACAGGACAAACAAGATACTGACTGTCCTGACCATCCTCTTCACTTTTTCGATCCCCTTTACGCTATTAGGCACCCTTTACGGAATGAACGTTGTGCTTCCCGGCGGCCTCGAACGGCCGTGGACATTTCTGGGCCCCTATTCAACCTTTATCTTTATCCTGCTTGCATCATTTGTCCCCGTATTATGCATGTTCACGATATTCAGAAAACTCAAGTGGCTATAGGAGAGGTGTTCCCAATGACCGGCATTCCACTATATGAAAATCAGAGCGAAATGCAGCTCCACAAGAAGGCGATCCATCACATCGTTCTGAACCATCATGAAATTCCGGAAGAAAAAGTGACCAGGCTCTACGAAATTGTGCTCAGACGTTATAAGACAAGCGCAAGGGTCAAAGACTATCTCGTTGTGCTGGCCAGCAGAAGAGTTGAAAGGCTCCTCCAAAGTGGAGCGGACGGACCTTTATAGCACGATGGTTGCAATAAGCTGATAACAGAAAGCACGTTCCAAAACCTGCGTATCGCGTTTCTGCCCTTTCGATACCCTCTCTCATCTTAACCGAAATTTCATCTTTATGTAATAACCCTGCAAAGTACACCATTTAAAATAGTGTAAACCCATTAGAAAACCTGGACCTTCTAACAGGGTAAATATTTTGCGGGAGGTACATACACTATGATCAGAGAACATCTTACAGACACAGCAATTTCACATGGCAGGTTTATTGTAAAACTGGCGGTCACAAGGCAGGAGATCGAGGCCGCTTTCAGGCTCCGTTTTGAAGTTTTCAATATGGAACTTCGAGAAGGTCACCCTGAATCTTATCTTAGCGGAATGGACCAGGATGCATATGATGATTATTGCGACCATCTTATTGTCATTGATACTGAATATGAGAAGGTTGTTGGAAATTATCGCATGATGTCAGGGACAGCAGCCGAAAACCCGCTAGGCTATTACTCGGAAACAGAGTTCGACCTTACAGCGCTCAGGGACCTTCCAGGCGCAAAACTCGAACTGGGACGCTCCTGCGTGCACAAGGATTTCAGAAACGCCTCTGTCATTGGTCTTCTCTGGCGGGGGATCGCTTCCTATATTGACAACTATAATATCCGCCACCTCTTCGGATGCGCCAGCCTCCATTCTTCAAACCCTGCAGAAGTAAGCGTCGTCTATTCCTATCTGAATCGATTTCACAGAGCAGATTCGCGTTATCACGTCCGGCCGCTCAGAAGGCTGAAAGACGTGCAGATGCTTTCTTTCTGCGACAGGGAGCAGGCTTTTTCCATAATGCCGCCTCTGATGAAGGGGTATCTGAGATTAGGAGCGCAGATATGTGGTGAACCTGCATATGATCCCGTCTTTGGAACCACGGACTTCCTGATCTTGCTTGACACGGAAAAACTGCTCGGACGCTATCGGAGGAAATTCTTTTCCGTGGCGCCGGAGCCCGCATGCACAGCATAGTAAAGATCTGCAAGGCAACGCTTCTTTTCCTGCTCAATATAGCGGCGCTGTACGCAGGACTCGTCATCGCCCTCTATCCTGGAAAGGCTGGAAGACTCAGCGCGGGAGCAGCAGGCATGCGAATCTGGGCCAGGACCGCCTGTGCGATACTCGGCATCCGGGTCCGTACATCCGGACTTTTCCTTGCGCCGAAGGGGGCCCTGATCGCGGCAAATCATTCCAGTTATCTCGATATCCTGGTCCTCGGCAGTCTTGTTCCCGGGGCTTTTGTAGCAAAAAAGGATGTCGCATCGTGGTTCCTTATCGGCCCGCTTGCGAAATTGGCCGGGACCGTCTTTGTCGACCGCGCATCACGGATGTCGACGGGAATCACCATGGAGGAAATCGATAATCGCCTTGCCTCAGGCATCAGCGTTATGCTCTTCCCCGAGGGAACAACGAACAACGGCAGGGATATATTGGCCTTCAAAAGCTCATTCTTTAAAATCCCAGTTGAGAGAAACTGTACCGTCTTCCCGGCAAGTATTGTCTATGATCGCGTGAACGGCAGCGTCGCGAATTTTCTGCCGGAGGATATTGTCCCCTGGCATGGAGATATGCATCTGCTGCCCCATTTCTGGAATATTCTCGGCATGCAAAGCATTGCCGTAAACGTCCGCTGGAACCCGCCGATCAACCACATCACAACTCTTGATGCATCACAGGCCAGAAAGCAGCTTGCCGCATATGTCCGTGAGAGCGTAAGGAGCGGATTCAGTGATCAGCTTGCAAAACAGCGGACCTGCTAAAGCGCCATTTTAATAACAAGGGATATCTCACGAGGTCTTTCCCTGTAAACTTGCCACCCGCCGGTCCTGCGCGGCCTCAAAGTCTTCCACCATGCGTTCATAGGGTTCATGCATCAGGTGAGATGAAATGACAAAATCCGCCGACGCCCTATTGCATGCGATAGGTATGTTATAAACAACCGCAATCCTCAGCAGCGCTTTTACATCAACGTCATGAGGATGAGGTTCGAGCGGATCCCAGAAGAAAATCACCATATCGATCAGGCCTTCTGCAATCTTTGCGCCTATCTGCTGGTCCCCGCCGAGAGGACCGCTCTTAAAACAGTGCACATTTACACCCAGGGACCCGGAAAGTAGGGTGCCTGTGCTGCCGGTGGCATATAATTCATGCCGCGACAAAAGCTCCTTGTTGTACAACGCCCACTCCAGAAGCGGCTTTTTCATGTTATCATGCGCAACAAGAGCAATCCGCTTTGTGTCATTCATTCGTATGGTTTTCATATCTTCTCCTTATTGGTCTGATTTTCTAATATTATAGACAGGTATGATTAAATGGTGATGACGGTATAATTAAGATTCAGATAGGTCTGTGCGATTACCCGGGTCTTTTCCCTGCCACGGGATACATTGAATCCCTATCCGAGAAATGCAAGGATAAAGGGTGCGGCAAGCATCGGCATCCCGGTCCAGAAAAGACAGCGTTCGGAAATAGAGAGCAGATCCCAGTATTTTGTCATCAAGGATTTTTCTGAAAAAGACCGATCCTTCTTCGCTATAATCCTGCTCTCTACATAGCTAATCTCAAGAGCACCGATGATGCTGCTGATGATTGCAATCAGTTCTGCAGGTCGCTCCATATCGTCTCCTGAAAAACAAGGCAACAGGTCCCGGGAGTTATCAGCGTTACATTTTTGGCGACTTCCTTAATGAAGGTCTGGTCCTTTGTTGAATTCACCCTCGATAAGCTCAAGAACTTCACGGGGATATTCGAGGAGGGCAGTTGATTTGATAAGGTCGTGACCGGCCATATAAATGCGACTGTAAAGACCAGCACTGACGGTGTCCGGGCTTCGTTGCTGTGTTAGTTCAGGAGCCGGCCGGCAGTTCTTCGATCCCATAATAAACTATATCAGCAACGAGATGAGAGAGAGAGCAGAACCTTCAAATGCCTTTTCTATGGCCATACCGAGGGCAAACTTCCCAATAACCCGGCCTGTCTTTCCAGCGGCTGCCTGGATATATCCCTCATTGCTCTCTGCCTTTGTCCTGTCAAAATAACCCTTGCGCTCAAGAAGACCGATGATATCCTCGTGCTTCGTTGTCTTCTTGTTGTAATTGATCAGGAGGCTCCCGGTTGTAAGATTGAAGTCAACTGTTGCAATGCCCTGCATTGTGCTGAGCGCTTTCCTGAGTTCGTCAGCAGCTGCGCTGTTCCTCTTAAGCTGAGGGCTCTTCACCCTTAATCTGCCCGGGACACTATGCATATAATAGCTCATTCTTCCTCCTTCATTATGAATTTTTTAAAGGTCTTGCAAACAGGATAGCCTGAACACCTGAACCTGATTACATTACCCTCCAGCTTATAAACATTCATCTGCTTCCCGCACTCAGGACATACTGGTTTGCCTTTGACCTGAGACTTCGATGCCCCAGGGGTAAACTGATTTCCGCAGATTATACACATAAACCGTTGCTTGCCTGTTTTTATTTTCCCGTAACGATAAACTGCATCGCTGTTACAGGAAGGGCAGATTATCTTTAGTTCTTCGGCTGTTATAATGCTTGTGCTTGTGTTCATACTTTAAATTATATGTCTTGAGTGTTAAAACTTGATGAACCTATTGTTAAAATATTGTTAATAAGTTAGTAACTCAGACTTGTTTCCCTGCTGCTAACTTTTGGAGATGTAGCTGGCTGCCTTGTCCATTTTCCCCTTTATAGATCTTTGAGTGATTTAAGCCGCATGTCCTTTACAACTGCTGAGCCCCCAGTTGAAAGAGATTTTAATTTTGCGGCTTTTTTGACCTCGGAGGCTATCGAGGCAAGATGGGCATAAGACTCGATTCTGTATATATCGGTGCCTACAATGCCGATGGAGAGGGAGAGGAGTCCGAAGGCTTCCTCCTTGCCGCTTCTGTTAACAGCAGTATAGCAACCCCTTCTGAAGTCCTGCTCGCCATGAAGGCCCTGGAGGCAGCGTTCGTAGTTGCCGACTACGCCGGCTGCGAGCCGCTCGGCGCTGTACTGGTGGCAGACAATAATGAAATCATCTCCTCCTATGTGGCCGATAAAGGTATCTGAGCTGCAGCGTCCGGCCGCTTCCCTGATGGATTTGGCAAGGGCCATGATGGCCTTGTCCCCTTTTTCAAACCCGTAGTGGTCGTTGTAAGGCTTAAAGTGATTAATGTCGACATAACAAACAGCAAAGTTGCGACCCTGGAACAGTCTGCGCTCGATTTCGCTCCGTATGAACTCATTTCCGGGCAGCCCTGTCAGAGGGTTTGCGCCTTTTGCAAGAATTATGCTGCGTCTCGTCATTGCGTCAAGCAATTCACTGACAGCAACTATCCCCAGAAAGCGCCCGTGTTCGGTCACAATGATATCATCGTAGGTAAGATCGGGACGTCTTTTCTGTATGCGTTTCGAGGTCTCTTCAAGTGTGGTTTTGTGGTCCACTACTATTGACGGCTGCTCCATAAGGTCTGAGGCTTTTTTCTTTGCATTAATATACATGCCGTATCCGAAACGGCCAAGCACGCTCTGTTCGAGAAATCTGTTCCGATGAAGAATGCCGATAACAACCTTATCACTGATTACCGGGAGCGATCTGAGCTCACTGATTGAAATGAATATCTCGTAAACGCGGGCAATTGTTGCATCGGGATCTATCGTCAGGTCGTTTGAAACTATCTCTTCGATAAAACAGTGCCCCGCTATGTTACAAGAGAGGGTTTTCCTTGGAGGCCTGCTCCCTGGTATGGCCAGTGTATTAAATACTGCCTTTGGAGACGGCTTGGCAAGATAGTAACCCTGCAGCAGCTCTATCCCCACATTGAGCACTGTCTCCAACTCCTCCTTCCGCTCAATTCCCTCCGCGATCACTCTGATGCCCAACCTGTTGCACGCAAGCGAGATTGAATCCACAAGGTTGAGCTTTATCATCGCCCTGTCAATCTGGGATATAAAATGACGGTCGATCTTCACAAAGTCAGGCTCAATAATCGAGAGCATTTTCAGGCCTCCGTAGCCTGCCCCAAAATCATCGATGGCGATCTTATAGCCCTGCTGCTTGTAGTAAAAGACCGCCTGTGTAAAAAGATCATAGTTATGAATAGCGCTCTCTTCCGTGATTTCGATGACAATCGTTTCTTTTGAAATACCGTACTCCTCGGCCAGATCGTCTGTTATTCCCGTCCTGTGGGCAGGGTCCATCAGCGTCTCGGGGCAGATATTGATAAATATAAGGGCCTTTTCTCTCTGAAGGCATTCAGATGCGGCCTTCTTAAAGGCGGTGTGCCGGCATGTTACATCAAGGGTGGATATGAGTTTCTCTTTTTTTGCTGTGGCAAACAGGCGGTTTATATTGGCGGCCGGCGTCGACCTTACCCTTGCAAGGGACTCGAACCCATATACCGATCCCGTATTGGCCGAGTAAATTGGCTGGAGGACGGCTTCGAAATCGTTGTTGTCTATAAGTGAGAGGATAGAGAGCCTGTTCCAGTCACTCAGCGCCTGTCCCGTTTGTTCTTCTGTGGTCTCCATCTCTGCTCCTTTGTCATGCTCAAAAATGTTCTTAAAACAGTTGTATGAAAAATCGTTGTCCAGCTGATCAGGTTTCATGTTCTTTATGCGTTGTTCCGCCAAAACATCTGTGCTTGAGCTATTTTAGAAACCGGGTGTTAAAGTATGATGAAGGAATTGTCATGATTTCATGAATTTTCCCCTTTTCTCTTGGTAAAACTATTACAACAGCCTTGCCCCCTGTTCAGCTATCCGCGATCTTACACTGCAGCTCAGGTTCAGATAGCAGAAGTTCTCTTCATTAATGAACCTGCTTATGAGATAAGCAAGAAGGTAAGGGAGAGGTGTCTTCTGACCCTCTCCCTTCTGCTCAGTCAAAGTTCTGCTTTTATCGGTCCTATTCTTTGTCCTTTAAAGATTCCATTATTATCCAATAAAGGTTAGTATTATCAAGGGCTCTGCCCAGTGTATGACTGCCGGGTCCCTGGCTCCATATGACAGTATCTGTGCCTGTATGACCACTTGTGGTCCAGCCCGGCACAAATTGTCCCAATGCAGGAACGTCTTCATTTCCGTTGATGGCAAAGCCGCCGGTTTCATGATCCGGGACAACAATGAGAAGAGTGTGCTCTTTCCTCTCCTGCCTTGCGTTAATCCAATCGAGAACGACCTTCACAGCCTCGTCAAAGGCAAGGGTTTCCCCGATTTGATACTGCAGATTATTGGCGTGATTGCCCCAGTCAATCTGCGAACCTTCGATCATTACAAAGAAACCTTGCTTATTTCTTTCGAGGATGTTAAGAGCGGCTTTTGCCATCTCCGGCAGTCTCGGTTCAGTAAGGCCGGGAGTTCTGAGATATTCTGGGGTCATGCCGCCGCTATTGAAAAGTCCGAGGAGTTTTGTTGTGTCGCTCGATACTGCGCTTTCCATTTCCTCTTTCGTGTACACAACTTTATACCCTTCATTCAAAGCTTCCGAGATGAAGTCGCCGGCGGTGCCGCATTTGTCTGGTTTTGTGGAATTGAACTTTGATACGCCGCCACCGAGCACCACATCAGGTCTTGTCATCTCAATATACTGACGGGCTATTTCGTTTTCGCAGCTACGAGACTTCACATGGGCGCCAAAGACCGCAGGAGTGGCGTGTGTGATTGTGGAAGTAGCCACAAGCCCTGTTGACCTGCCTCGACTCTTCGCCAATTCGAGAATGCTGGGGTTGTAAGGGCGCCCGTCGCTGTGGTAGCAGATTTCACCATTGTCGAACTTCTCTCCGCAAGCCCAAGCCGAGCCCGCAGCCGCTGAATCGGTAATCGTGTTGTCGGCTGAATATGTTCTCTGGTATCCGATCTCTTCCAGGGTCTCGAAGTAGAGAGGAGCGCCGTCGATACCGTTCTTATAGATGCGGGCCGCTGTTACGTCGGCCAAGCCCATACCGTCAGGAACCATGAAGATAATATTCTTGACTTCCTTATGGTTATCGAGCAACCGTTCTCCAGAAAAGGAGGGGGACACAGATACAAGTGATATTATTAATGAAATAGCTATGCTGCTCATCGCCTGCCAAATACTTTTTTTCATATAGAATCTCCTTTCATTTTCTGCCCTCTTACTGCTGGATCAGTGAATTGAGTTCACCATACATATAGTCAACCTCAATTATGGTCTGTTGTGATCACCCCCTCATGTTTAGGATTTTGGCTGTTCGGTTTTGGTTATATCACCCCCTTTCATGAACATAGGCTTACATAGTAAAGATATCAAACCATTGTTAATCCGTTATGACAAAGTTGTGAAATTTCGATTAAGAATTCCGACAGCCTCACTGACATCAGAGACCGGGAAGTTTCATTGAAGTTTAATAATGATGTAATCATATCGGTGTATGATTAAGGTAAATATTCCTTAGGGAAAGGAGGTGAGAAAATGAATCTGCACGATGAAGTAGAAAGACTGGCATACGAAATCTATGAAAACAATGGCAGAGTTGAGGGTCGTGATCTCGACAATTGGCTTGAAGCTGAACATATCATATCAGCTCGGCACGGCCTGCAGGAAAGGCGCATAGCGGAAACAGTTCACTGATTTTCGATTCTGAAAGTTTTGATAGCTGGAAGGCATGGGCCAACCATCCGGAGGCTGCGAAAGTGTCTTGCCATTAGATTCCTGTCCTGTGGTATCCATGGGGCAGGGATTTTATTAAGTTTCAATGGATGTTATAATTCTGAGGAGATAAAAACGAGAATCGTTTTCGAATAATAGGGGAGAAAAATGAAAAACAAAAAAAGAATTGCATTGGTAGCGCACGACAATTTGAAGAAGGATTTGGTGGAATGGGCAAAGTTCAACCGCGAAGTGCTTAAGGAACATGAGCTGTATGCAACAGGGACAACGGGAGGGTTGTTGTCCGAGGCGCTATCACTTCCAATTCACCGTTTCAAGAGCGGTCCCCTTGGAGGAGACCAGCAGATTGGGGCAAAAATAACAGAAGGGGAAATCGATGTGCTCATTTTCTTCTGGGATCCCCTCGAACCGCACCCGCATGACGTAGATGTGAAGGCCCTGCTGAGAATTGCTGTCGTATACAACATTCCCGTGGCCTGTAACCGCGCAACAGCGGATTTCATGGCGTCATCGGAGCTCATGCACAGGGAATATGAGAGAATGATGAAGAGGCAGTAATATTCTTTAGCTAAAGAGAAAACCGCAGCACAGTGCGCAGAGCCAAGGTGCGGAGTAAGGACGGTTTTCTCGACAGTCATAGTTTTCAATAGCTCATCTTGCGGCGTATGACTCCCTTCAACTCGCCTCCTCCGTTTTCGATATCTCCCTTTATCCTTGGAATGAGATGAATATGCACATGAAAAATTGTCTGACCGGCTAATGCACCAATATTAATGCCGATATTATATCCGTCCGGATTAAATTCACTATCTATCGCCTTCTTCCTTCTTTCCAGTAGATCGAGGGCCCGTTTTTTTTCCTCTTCTGATAATTTGAAATAATCATCTACATGACGCTTAGTAATGATAAGAGTATGCCCCTCGCTCACAGGATAACTATCCCTTACGGCAACAGCACACTCGTTCTCATCAAGGATGTCTTCTGCCGGAAGGGAACAAAATGGACACGTACTCACCCTTTATACCGCCACGGAAATGTCTTTTAGATTCAGTGCATCGAGTGTCTCCCGCCTGGGATGCCCTTTTGCGGCGTCCCACCCGTTTATCCTGTAGTATTCATTCCTGAGAGATTCGAATTTTGTCCTGTCGATCGCTCGCTCTACAGCAATTGCTTTTCCGCCGGGGCCGGTGACCTTGCCTTTCTTCTTCTTCGTGAAAAGGTAGTCTGCAAGGGTGTCGTGCTCCCTGGTTCTCCCTTCTCGGGCTGCAATGACACGCTCCACGTTGATGATTCGCTGTCCTGCCGCAATCAGGGCGGCGCCGTCAGGCACCAGATCGCTGCCCGTGACGAGGCTGAAGAGACGACTCTCAAGGTCGGGTGAGCGAAGGGGGATGGTGTAGTGCGGCGCCGATGAATAGGAACTGAAGAAAAGCGGTGTCGGACCATAGGAACAGACTATCATGCTCCGCCGCGCCACATCATACTCACGCATCCACTTTGCGACTGTGGCATGAACGGGATCATAGAAGTTCTCATCACTATAATCGATTGCCTTGTCTGTTCCGAACAGTTCCCTGCTCCAGGCGACCACATCGGCGGAAGATGCAAATCCCGCAGCAGGCCAGAGTTCCTGCACATACATTCTGAATACCCAGTACATGGCATGGATACTGCTGACGGGATGCCGCGTCTCCATGGCCCAGAAGAGAGCCTGCGGAGACCAGAGCTGGGGATCCCAGTGATGGGCAAAACCCCGATTCATATGGGGTAAATGTTTCTGACTCCCTCTCCCTATGATATCAGCTGCCCTCGGTGAACCCTCCGACAGAATTTTCCCGAATCCCTCTTTGTAGGTGATCATCTTGAGAAGCTTCTCAGCAAACTCCAATGTCCCTACATCCTCTATGGCTATTCCGGTATCTTCCCTATTAAATATCTTTTCTTCAAAACATTTCTGGAGCCACGGTATCATACCGATCAATTCAAAGCCGTTTACGCCCATGGCATCCGCCATTTTGGCAGCTTTGTAAAAAACCTCTGTTATATCCTTGTGCCTCTGCACATCGTATTTTTCGTACCAGAACTGGTTACATTTTGCCGATCCCTGTCTGCCTTGGGAATCCGTTATGTTCGAAAAGACCCTGCAGCCGAGGGGGCACGCATGGCATGCCTCGGCCTTTCTCGTGTAGTTCTTGAGCCACTTCCATCCTTTTACCTTCTGTCCCTGGAAAAATGACCACCCGATTCTATGGAAGCTGGCAATGTTGGTCCATTGTTCAGGCCTCTGGTCTGCTCTGTATATCCACCTGTTCATGGCATAGGAAACGTCCATCAACTCCTTTGGTTTTGCCGCTTCAACATATCCAGTCCCCCTTACCACAATCGCCTTGAGGTTCTTCGAGCCGCACACCCCTCCAAACCCTCCCTGACCTGATGCCGATGAACTGCCATGCATCATGATGGCAAAGCGGATCATGTTTTCACCCGCCGGACCGATAGCGAGTACCTGAGGCTTTCTTCCGTCGCCAAGTTCTTTCCAGAGCATCTCCTGGGTTGTAAATATATCTTTGCCCCAT
>JAKAKQ010000194.1 GCA_021813425.1 Nitrospirota bacterium | reverse complement strand
AATGCCGTCAAGACACGGGATTTCTTCATGGGCGATTATCAGATCGGCCGCATCACCGGCCAACCCGTCTTTGTTTTCGGTTATCCCGTTATTGATAAGAAGGGCAATATAAAAAACGTGATTTTTACGTCCATGGATTTGAAGTGGTTTAACAGATTTGAATTCGATGTTGAATCACAGTTGCCGAAGGATTCGACTCTCACCAAGATCGATAGCAAGGGTATAATATTAGCCCATCACTACGATCAGGAGGAACTTATCGGAAAGCCTTTTCCGATGAAGTCTCTTCTGGAGACGATCAAGGCTCAAGAAAAAGGTGTCGTTGAGATCACTGACAGTGACGGCAAACCGCGCATTTTCGCCTTCAGACCGCTGCACAGTAAAATAGCTGCCGGTAAAATGTACGTGATCGTGGGCATCCCGACAGAAGTTGCATTTTCCGAGATTAACCATATCATGACGCGTAACCTGACCCTGATAGGGTTGGTTGCTCTTTTTGTGTTGACTGCGACCTGGATAGGCAGCGACAGGCTTCTTTTTCACCCGTTGAATGCTCTTATGGACACGACACAACGAATGAGCAGCGGCGACCTTGGCGCACGAAGCGGCATCCCCTATAAGCGTGGAGAACTCGGTCGGCTATCCCGCGTCTTTGACGAAATGGCTGAGACCCTTCAGATCAGGCAAAAAGAGGTCATGAGGACAAGAGAAGAATTAAAACATACGAATGATTATTTGTCCTTAACGCTGAAATCTCTTCCGATCATTGTTTATACGGCAAGAGCAGAAGGAGATTACGCCGCTACTTATATAAGTGACAATGTTGAAGACGTCACAGGATATAAGCCCGGAGATTTTATTGTTAATCCTAAATTCTGGGCTGAACATATTCATCCAGACGATGCACAAAGGGTCTTCGCAGAACTTTCCGAACTATTTGAAAAAGGAGACTACGAACATGAATACCGCTGGCGTATAGCAGACGGCTCTTACAAATGGTTTTACGACAAAATGCGCCTTATTGAATCATCTGATGATAAAACCGGATATATAGTGGGCGTGTGGCATGATGTCACCGAACGCAAAAAGGCAGAGGAGTGTTTAAGGGCAGCAGAGGAAAGATACAGAGGCCTCTTTGATTCAACCCTTGACGGGGTATATCAGACAAATGCTGATAACAATTTTGTGCTGATAAATATGTCAGGCGCCCAAATCTTTGGCTATGGTTTTCCTGAGGAGATAATAGGAAAGTCTGTTGTAAGTCATTTGGCCGAGCCCCGTGACTGGGATTCATTCATCACTGATCTGAAAAGATTAAAATCGCTCAGCGCTTATCCAATAAAAGCGAAGAAAAAAGACGGTGATATAATCTACCTTGAGGCCACCAGCCGTTTTCTGGAGAATGAAAACGGGGATTTTCTTGGGATTGAAGGGATACTCAGGGACGTTACGCATCACAAGAAACTCGAAGACCAGCTCCGCCAGGCGCAGAAGCTGGAAGCTGTCGGGCAGCTTGCCGGAGGCATAGCACATGACTTCAACAATATCCTTTCAGCGATAATCGGCTATGCACACCTGACCCTCATGAAAATGGAGGAGAATGATTTATTACGGGCCAATATAGACCAGATACTCGATGCGTCGCAAAGGGCTGCTGTACTCACACAGAGCCTGCTTGCGTTCAGCAGAAAACAGGCAACCAATCCGGTGAGGACTAACCTGAATGATCTTATTAAGAGATTTGAAAAATTCATGCTGAGACTGCTTCGTGAGGATATCGAGCTTAAGGTAATATGCACTGATAAAACATTGTCTGTGATAGCTGACAACGGACAGATTGAACAGGTCCTTATGAACCTTGTTACGAATGCAAGGGATGCGATGCACGGCAGAGGACATCTGACAATAGAAACAAGGCTCGTTGAGTTTGACGATGATTTTGTGAAAATCCACGGTTATGGCGTGCCCGGCAATTACGCCCTGATTTCAGTGATTGATACCGGAACAGGCATGGATGAAAAGACAAAAGAAAGGATATTTGAACCTTTCTTTACAACAAAGGAATTGGGCAGGGGGACAGGGCTTGGGCTGTCCATGGTTTACGGCATAATTAAACAGCATAATGGATATATCAATGTTTATAGTGAATTAGGCCTCGGTACAACATTCAATATATATTTACCGATCGCCGGAACAACCGTTGCAGAGGATGAAGAAAAAGAGGATGAAACTGCTTATGTAAAAGGCGGCACAGAGACCATTCTTGTTGCAGAGGATGATGCTGCACTAAGGAAGCTTTCATCTACTGTTCTAAGGCATTACGGTTATACCATAATTGAGGCTGTGGACGGTGAAGATGCTATATTCAAATTCATCGAGAACAGAGACAAAATTCAGCTTGTTATTCTCGACGGAATTATGCCGAAAAAGAACGGTAAAGAGGCATACAAAGAAATAAAGTTAATCAGTCCCGACATCAAGACTATTTTTATGAGCGGCTATTCTGAAGATGTTTTTAAAGCAAAAGAAGTTACAGATATGGGATTGTTATATCTTCTTAAACCCGTCACCCCCTCAATTCTTTTGAAAAAGGTAAGAGAGGCTATTTATAAACATATAAAGTAAATA
>JAKAKQ010000304.1 GCA_021813425.1 Nitrospirota bacterium | reverse complement strand
CCTGATGACATAGAGTTGATCGGTATCGAGGCAGTTGGATTTTCAAAAAGGTATGACCTTGTCCTTACATCAGGAGGCGTGGGACCCACACACGACGATGTAACTATGGCAGGCATAGCAAAGGGCTTTGGGGTAAATCTCATAAGAAATCCGGAGCTCGAAAAAAGATTCCTTTTGAGGTATGGGGATTCGATCAATGATGCGATCATGAAAATGGCAGATGTGCCTGAGGGCACTGCGGTTATCGATCTGGGAGACAACAGCTTTCCACTCATCACATTCGGGAATATCTACATATTCCCCGGCATCCCGGAATATCTCAGGAAAAAGTTTTCTGCTATAAAAGAAAGATTCCGTTCTGCATCCTTTTACCTGAAAAGGCTTTTTCTGAATGCAAACGAATCGGATATTGCAGCTATCCTCAATGCTGTAGTTGCAGCAAACCTGGAAGTAACCTTCGGCTCTTATCCTGTTTTGGGAAATCCTGAATACCAGATAATAGTTACTGCTGAATCCAGATCAGAGGATGCGTTGCACAAAGCTCTCGATGAGCTTCTCAGCAGGCTGCCCAAAGGAATAATAGTAAGGATTGAATAGAGGTTATTTTGGGACATAAAAGGATATTGGGAAAGACAACTGATTTTATCACAGGCCGTCTGATAACAGACACTGATGATGAAAGATACCGCCAGAAACTTTCCCGGTTTCTTGTTGAGGGAAAAGGTTATTCAAAAGAAGATATCGAGGTAAAACGCAGGCTGGAGATGGTCATCGAAGACAAAAAAGTGCTTTCGATGATTGATTTTGTTATCAGGATATACGGCAAAGGCTTTATGGTCATCAAATACGGCCCGGGTTCGCTTGTAACCCGCGAACGCCCGGCGCTTGCTGCTGCAAGGATCATAGAAAAATATCAGATTCCCGTAACCGTCGTAACCAATGGTGAAGACGCAGAGATACTCGACACAGTCTCAGGAGAAGTTGTTGCAACCGGCATTGCTTCTATACCCGATAAGAAAACTGCTTCCGAAAAACTTAAAAACATTGTTTTCCGGCAACTTTCATCAAAACAGCTCGAGACCGAAAAAAGGATCCTTTCAGCCTATGACTATCTCGAACACTCCCTCGAATGCGATGACGACTGGTGCGAGACGGAATAGGGCTAAACCGCCTGCAGTTTTGGTATAAGCGGGGTTTTCCCCTCGCCAACTATATCTCCCTTTATCCCAATTACAACTTCGTTATAAGGAATGTCCTTTTTTGAATCCTGAATAGCCTTCTTTACGACATACGAAAGGCCACCGCAGCAGGGGACTTCCATCCTTACAACAGTTATGCTGTTTATGGAATTCTCCCTGAACATCTCTGTAAGCTTCTCGTAATAGAACTGAGCATCATCAAGTTTGGGACATGCTATCAGGAGCTTTTTCCCCTTTATGAACCTGCTATGGAAATTCACAGTCGAAAATGCAGTGCAGTCTGCTGCCAGAAGCAGGTCCGCTCCGTTAAAATAAGGCGCGTTTGTCGCAACAAGCTTTAACTGCACAGGCCAGTTTGTAAGCTCGGGTTTTGTTTCTGCAGCGCTCTGATGAACTTCCTTCTTTTCAGAGAAATCAACTGCTCTCATACTTGGACATCCGCAGAACTCTTCTTTCTTTTTTGTTTCGTGCACATGTTTTTCTGTAGCTGCCTCGTCGAATACTTCAGCATCCCTCTGCACTATTGTAAGCGCACCTGTCGGGCAGTTCCCGATACAGGCGCCCAGACCGTCACAGTACATTTCCTTAACAAGCTTTGCCTTGCCATTAACGATCTGGAGCGCTGCCTCGGCGCAATCAACTATACACTGTCCGCATCCATTACATTTTTCTTCATCGATATTGATTATATTTCTTAAAGCCATCTTAAACCTCCTGCAATTATTTTAATTCTATGTTTTAATGATAAATCATCTGTAGAAGGCTTTCTATGATTTAAATCATCCTGCTCATATTCTGAATTCACCACTTTTATTTAGCAATCAAAATGTTATAATATTTTACTACTTTTCACAGAAAGGTTCGGGATGAAAACTTGTTATTTCTGCAATGAAGCTGGAGACATCTCTATATGGGAGCATCCGGTAAACGGAGAAGAATATGCCTTCTGCGGATATTGCCTTAAATCCATCGTAGGTGTTTGCGCTGAATGCAGTAACATACTGAGTAAACTTGACCCTATCGGCATAAACAATGAAGGCCAGAGAATATGTTATAAATGCAGCGCAGCCCATGACATGGCCGATGATGAGTCATAACCTGCATTGCCCGGGTGTTCGCCGGATCAAAAACTGTTCAGGAGGAGCTTCTCATGTCAGACATAAGTGAAGAAGAAAAATATCATATGATAGAGACCTCTTTTGAGGTCGACAGGATATATCTCCGGGCGCTCGAGGAGCTCAGGGAAGAACTTATAAGTCAGGGGATAGATATTGATTCGGGTGAGGGCAGGAAGACATTTATACGTGCTGTTCGCAAGTTAAATGAAAGATTTTGTTAATAGTCGGATATATTGTCTATGAATAAAATATCATGAAATGCCATAGACCTGACTTTTTAAACCTCAATTCACTCCACAGGGATGAAATCCAGCCTG
>JAKAKQ010000075.1 GCA_021813425.1 Nitrospirota bacterium | reverse complement strand
TTAATAACGAAAGCCTGTTTGTCTTTACTTCTTCATTTTTGTCCATTACCAGCACCTTATCGAAGAAATCGTTTATCGGCACGGTTATTCCAGAAAATATTTTCAGGCCGTCGTAGAAATTTTCTTTTTCAAGAAAAGGATCGCATTCAATTTTCAGTCTTAAAAGCGATTCATAAAGAGATTTCTCTTCCTCCTGAACAAGCAGGTCGCTTCTGACAGGCGGGAGAGGCGTCTTCGGGATTATATTGTTTACCCTCTTTACTGCAAGGAGAAAATCGGCAAATATCTTTTCACTCCTGAATTTATCAACTGCCTCAATTCGTGCCTTAACCGTCTTCAGCGGGTGAATTGAAGAAAGTGATAAAACGGATTTTATGAGGTCCTGTGAGCACCCCATGGATGAAAGTATGAATTCGATCCTCTGTTCCATGAAAACAGTAATATTCCTCAAAGTATCCTCAGGGGATTTTATGTCCGGAAGATTTCTAAGCGCGTTATCAAATATTTCTCCGAGTGTTATTGAATATCCCCTGTCAAGCATTATCGATGCGATACCCATTGCCTGCCTCCTGAGGGCAAACGGGTCCTCTGATCCAGTAGGAATAAGTCCTATTGAAAAGAATGAAGCGACATTGTCGATCTTGTCCGACAGGCTTAGTATGGCTCCGGTATCTGTTTGGGGAAGCGTACCGCCGAAGTTCTGAGGGAGATATTGTTCCTGAATAGCCATTGCGACTTCAGCATCTTCACCATTATGAAGTGCATAATATTTTCCCATTATCCCCTGGAGTTCCGGAAACTCTCTTACCACACCTGTTATCAGGTCTGCCTTTGAAAGACGGGCCGCCCTTACAACCTTGTCTTTTACAGAGGGTGAAAGTCTTTCCGACAGAAAGGCGGCAACAGATATGACCCTTTCGGTTTTTCCAAGCAGGCTTCCAAGCTCATCATGAAATGTTACTTGTTTCAGGGCATCGACCCTGTCGATAAGAGGTATTCCCTTGTCTTCGCTGAAATAGAACCTTGCATCATCAAAACGTGCCTTTATTACACGTTCGGCCCCGATCATCACGGTCTCTGAATTCTCCTGCTTTGTGTTACTTATTACGATAAAATTATTTGCCAGATTTCCGCTACTGTCCTTCACTGCGAAATATTTTTGATGTCCCTTCATTACAGTTATAAGAAGCTCAGCGGGCAACTGAAGGTAGTCTTCATCGAAGCTGCAAAGGACAGGAACAGGGAATTCAACAATGAAGTTGACATGATCCAGAAGTTCCTCGTCAAATACAGGCTGCATGTCGGAATTTTCGAAAAGGCCCGTAATACCTTTGCGTATTATGCTCTTCCTCTTCTCCTGGTCGATGATTACAGAATTGTTTTCAAGAAGATTGACATATGAGGATATCTCCTTTATCTGGAATGACGCAGGTGAAAGGAACCTGTGACCTCTTGTCATATTGCTGCTTTTTATACCGTCTATCTCAATAGTTACGGTCTCTTGTCCAGCCATGGCGAGTATCCAGCGTATAGGCCTGACGAACAGGAGGTTCCCGTCTCCCCACCGCATTGATTTCGGGAAATGCAGTGAAAGTATCATCTTTTTTAAAACCTCGGGCAAGACTTTCCTGGTATCAACTCCTTTTTCTTCAATAACAGCTACGATATATTCTCCTTTGCCTTTTTGTTTTGTCCTGAGGTCCGAAGCTTTGATTCCGAGAGAATTTGCAAATCCCGTTGCAGCCTTTGTGGGATTTCCATTTTCATCGTATGCAACCTTTTTTGAAGGTCCAAAGACCTCCTTTGTTATGTCTTTCTGCGTTGAAGCCAGGCCGTTCGCTATCATTGCGATCCTTCTTGGTGTTGCAAAGACATTGATATCATTATATCCAATCCGGTATTCGTCAAAAACCCTGACGACGTTATTTTTCATATCCGGGAGCGCCGCCTGAAGAAATCTTGCCGGTATCTCTTCTGTGCCGATCTCCAGAAGAAGTGATGAGTGATGAGCGATGAGTGATGAGCTATTATCTGTTGTCTGGAACTCAATATTATCTTTAATTTTATTCATAACCTGGACCCTCTACTTGTTGCCTGTATCTTGTGACTGTCTTAAAAGAGGGAACCCCATCTCTTCCCTCTGCCTGAGAAAAGCCTCTGCACAGAGTTTTGCCATATATCTCACCCTTGCGATGTACTTGGTCCTTTCAGCAACGGAAATAGCGCCTCTTGCATCGAGGAGATTAAATAAATGAGAGCATTTCAGACAGAATTCATAGGAAGGTATCACAAGGCCAAGCCTGTTCATCCGGATCGATTCCTTTTCACAATCTTCAAAATGTCTTGATAGTAATTCTGCATTGGAATGATCAAAATTATATTTAGACCCTTCTACTTCACTCATGTGATGAATGTCCCTGTAAAACAGATCCTTATTCCATTTCAGGTGATAGACATTGTCGACTCCCTGAAGGTACATGGCGATCCTTTCAAGCCCGTATGTTATTTCAAGCGATACGGGTTTGAGGTCAATACCTCCTACCTGCTGGAAATATGTAAATTGTGTAATCTCCATCCCGTCAAGCCAGACCTCCCATCCAAGTCCCCATGCCCCGAGGGTGGCCGCGTCCCAGTCGT
>JAKAKQ010000298.1 GCA_021813425.1 Nitrospirota bacterium | reverse complement strand
TCGCAATTTCCGGCTGGGTCTCGACTATCGAAGCCTGAACCCGGTCTACCCCGCTCATTATTTCAGAATTCGATGCCTTTCTGATCACAACCACATTATCGTAAGAGCCTGTCTGAACAAGTGTCTTGCGGAGTCCCTCGGCAAGCATTAAGACAGATGCAAAAACAAAAACAACCAGCGCCATTCCCGAGGCTGTAAGTACTGTTGTGAGCCTTCTTGTCCAGAGATTTCTGAAACTGTATGACAGCGGGATCTTCATTATCCAATCCTCCGGAGGCCATCGGCAATCCTGAGCTTCACTGCACGCCAGGCCGGAAAGACCCCCGCAACGAAACCAACTATAAATGTCGCGGCTATATCCATATATATGGTTTGCCTCTGGACATTAAATACAGGGAAATATGTGCTCATAGCATCCCCGAATGCCATTGCAGCGGGAAAGGTCGCCAAAATTCCGAGAGCGCATCCCATGGAAGCGATAAAAAAGGATTCGCCGAAAATAAGACCTGCAATATACCATCCGCCGAACCCGAGAGTCTTCATTACCGCATACTCTCCAATACGCTCCCTTGCAGTCATCGCCATCGTATTTGCCATAACAGCCATAATGATGACTATCACTACAAACGATACTATCCGGACGGCAATAATAATCGCCTCTGTCATAGAAACAAAGCCGAGCTGGAAAGCCTTTTCGGTCTCTGTTATCGTCTCTGCCAGGGAGTTTTTGAATGTATTGTCTATCGCAGCTGCCACATCGGCAGCAAGGCCGGGACTGGTCACATTTACTGTATACCAGCCGACATTGTCAGCACGGTTAGGATCGGTTTTTTTCAGTGTTTCATTAAGATAATCCCAGTGGAAGAAGAATTGTGTTTCATCGGTACCCTTGTATGCGCCGCGGTATACGCCCCTTAAGACAAATTCCCAGTTTCCCGGGAAAATAGTGCCTTTGAGGGTTATAGTATCCCCTATTTTCCAGCCGTACTTTTCAGCGACTTTTTCCCCTGCGACGCATGCCTTTCTGTCGCGCAGAAAAGCATTCTTCTGGTCTTCCGGAAGCACAAATTCGGGAAACATTTCGAAAACAGTCTTTGCATCGACCGCAAAATTTGGGATGAAATTTTTCTCTGAGATATAAATCCCCCCAAACCAATAGGCATAGGATAGATTTTTTATGCCGGGAATCTGGCGGATTTTTTCTTTATATGAGAGCGGCAGGAAGAATATGAGAGATATCGAATTTCTGGTAACAAGCCTCGATGCAGAAGATGCCTCGACACCTGCATACCATGCGCTTACAACTGTCCTCAGGAGGCCGAATGCAAGTATGGCAATAGTGATGCCAAGGACTGTGAGGGAGGTGCGGAGCTTGTGCCTGAAGGAATTTTTAATGAGGAGCTTCAGTATTTGCATTTAACACACCCTTATCAAGATGCCTGATAATATGGGCCATCTCTGCAGCCCGCGGGTCATGTGTAACCATGATTATGGTCTTCCCAAGTTCATGAACAAGTCTTTCCATGAGGTCTAATATCTCTCTGGCTGATACGCGGTCCAGATCGCCGGTCGGCTCGTCGGCAACAAGTAAGGCAGGGTCAGTAACAAATGCCCGGGCTATTGCGACGCGCTGCTGCTGTCCTCCTGAAAGCTGTGATGGGTAATGGTCCATTCTGTCGGCAAGGTTTACTATCTGAAGAGCCATTCTTGCATGCTCTTTTCTTTCTTTTTTCGAAAGACTTGTCAGCGTCAATGGAAGCTCGACATTTTCAAAGGCGGTAAGAACAGGGATAAGATTATAGAACTGGAATATAAAGCCGACATTTGCGCTGC
Source organism: Nitrospirota bacterium (assembly GCA_021813425.1). GTDB lineage: Bacteria > Nitrospirota > Thermodesulfovibrionia > Thermodesulfovibrionales > UBA6898 > JAKAKQ01. Next base: position 11,724 of record JAKAKQ010000298.1, on the reverse strand, counting down.
GCCAGTGTGCAAGCTCTGTTTCCGAGAGATTTGTAATATCAATCCCTCCTACTTCAATAATGCCGCTGTCAGCAGTATCAATGCCGGCAATCAGATTCAATAATGTGGTTTTCCCTGATCCTGAAGGCCCCATCAAGGCCATGAATTCTCCGTCGGCAATGTCGAGATTTATATCCTGCAGAACGGTAAGAATCTGGCTGCCGCGGCGGTAGGTTTTGTAGAGATTCTCTATTTTAACAATAGGCTCTTTGATTTCCATTTACTTTTTTCCCAAAATCGCAATCTCTTCCGGTATGAGCCTGCCTGACCGGTAGGCAGGGCCGTAGAGGGCATAGACCATCTCGTCTATCTGTTTTTCGAGGGCGGAGGTGCCTCCGTCGGGTTCTTTCTTTTTGGCAGCGAGAATTTGGTCAACCCTGCCGTTTTGTTGTTCTATGTATGCGCACTTCATCGGCAGTTATAATCACAAGATTTTTGCTTATGTCTTTTTCGCTAATACTTACATAATGCTTTTTAAATAACTCTAAAGTTTTTTCAACCGTGCGTTTGTAAATCTTAACCACAATAATACCAGCGCATTTTTCCGGCGGGAACCGGAACATCCTTGAAAAATCTTTATCCATAGTAATAATCACCATCTTTTCTTTGCAAGCCCGCCTATAAATCTCATCGTCAGAAATACCGGAAAAACCTTCCCTGACACCGAGCACATCGTGTCCGGTTTTTCTCAAATAATTAATAATGGGTTCAAAGAGATTTTCGTTGGCAAATATTTTCACGCTGGAACCCCTGCTTCTTCATCCGCAAGAATAGAAGCGTAATTCAGACACGCTCTGATGTCTTCATCGGTAATATTAGGATATGCTTTTTTAATCCCCTTGAAAGATTCTCCTGCAGCAAGAAGATCGAGTATTATATGAACCGGTATCCTTGTCCCTTTTATGCAGGGCTTGCCGCTGCATATCTTCGGATCGCATACTATTCTATCTGTCAGCTTTTTCATATCCAACCCTCCTTTGAGCGTTTTTAATAAAAATGTATTATTGATATATCATAACAAACTTTGTCTGCTTCATACCTTTTTTACTTCTTCCCCTCTACAATCGCAATCTCATCTGGCGTGAGGCCGTAGAGGGCATAGACTATCTCGTCAATCTGTTTTTCGAGGGCGGATGTGTCGGCATTAGTTAATTCCCCCTTAGAAAAGGGGGATGAAGGGGGTTGTTTCTTGGCGGAGAGGATTTGGTGGAAGCAGTTATGCAACCTGAAGTTTCTTCTCCATTGATTTGAGAACATTTTTAAACATAATAGACGCTTTGAACAGTTCAACACCGATAAGATTACCTTTGCTGTCAAGTTCCATGTTCACGCCAGGAGATATCTCTACAACTTCAGACTCTTCTCCCTCTTTTGCAAGGTAGAGAATGTCCTCTTCTTCATCATAAAAGACCTTAAAATCGTCCATTATATTTTCCTCCATCTCCCCGATTGAATCCGGTTTTCTTTTTGTCCTTCTTTTAAAGGATGTATTGTTAACAGCTTAACATCTACATCCTCATGCTTATATGCTACCATTATATCCCTTTCTTTGTCATATAATACCGCCTGCATAACTGCAATTGTATGCCCGGTTTCAGTGTCCGTAAATCTTTCCTCCGCATCTTCATAAATTCTTTTCGGCAGATCATATTCAATTTTTCTTAAAGCAATCCTTGTTTTAATATGCTTTGAATATTTTATCTGCATAGTTACCCTTTCCCCTCCACAATCGCAATCTCTGTCGGAGATGAGACTCGCATGAGCAGCGCGTCTGTGCCTGCCCTGACCACCTCGACAATCTGTTTCATGCTGGTTTGATTATTCAACCCCCTACAAATCAAATCCCTGCTTTCACTCTTACGCGATCCCGGCATAATACTCCTATTTCACTATTTTGCCATTCCAGAGTTCATGGAGAAATTCACGCCATGGCATTATTTCTATTTTACCGTGAATCCTTCTAAACCATTCAACATTGGAATGTACTCCATTTTAGTTTAACTAAATTGGAGATTATCTCACTTTAGTAATTATGTCAATGGAACGAATATCATTCCAGAAAAATTTCAAATGAGGCAGCGGAGAAGAAAGTTGTATGAATACAGATGAGGAAAAGAAATTTTCATTTTTCTGCAATCTTGATCCTTGCGCCGTTTTTTAATTTCTCTGAGGGCTTTGCAATTATCCTGTCCCCCTGTTTTATGCCCTCAGTGACTTCTATCATGTCACCAAGCCTTTCACCCGTTTTTACGAGGGTCTCTACAGCATGATTGTCCTTAACAACAAAGACAATATTTTTATTTCCACGGTTTATTATGGATGAAGGGTTGACAGCAGTGCGCGGTTTTTGCTCTTCGGGTGTTACAGGCCTCTGCAAAAAAGCAACCCTTGCGCTCATCTCAGGCAAAATGCGAATGTCCTTCTCTGCGAAGCGGACTTTCACGAGAAATGTAGCCTTTGTCCTGTCGGCAGTCGGGACTATCATATGCACCTCACCCCGGAAGCGCGATTCAGGAAGCGCGTCAAGCTGTATTTCGCATGGCTGCCCTAATTTCACCTTTTGAAGATTTGATTCCGATACATCAACCTCTACAAGCAGGGAACTCATATCAGCTATAGTGACCACAGCCGCCTTTGCATTTGCTGCTGCGCCGAGCGGCGTAACAATATCGCCGATATCAGCATTCTTGGTCAGGACAACTGCATCGAACGGCGCGCGTATAAGGGTATATTCAAGGAATACATCAGCAGAACGAAGCGCTGCAGCATCGGCCTTGACCGCTGCTTCTGCGCCTGCGACAGCAGCATCAGCCTTCTTATAACGCGTCTCAGAGGCGTCATATTCGAGCTTTGATATGAACCCTTTTTCTAAAAGTTCTTTCTGTCTCCTGTAATTAAGCGTGGCGTCCTGAAGTTCAGCTTTTGCCTGGTCAAGGTTTGCACGGCCGACCTTCAGATTGGCTTCGGCCTGCTCCTTTGATGCAGAGACATCTTCATTTTCGAGCCTTGCGATAATATCACCCTTTTTTACCCTGTTGCCTTCCTCAACAGATATCGATACGAGCCTTCCTGTTACCTTGGATGCAACAGCTGCCTTTCTCTGTGCAACAACATATCCGCTGGCATTCAATAAAGTAAAGGTCTGGGACGGATAAATTGCACCGACATTTGTAACCTCAACTTCAACGGCAGGCGTCAATACTCCTTTTGCAAAAAGTCCGGACAGGATAATAACAATAATTATTACTGCAATATAAAAAGGCCTTTTCTGCTTCAGCTTTCGTTCAGCAGATGCAGATTTTTCTATCTTTAATTTTGAAAGGCCGTCATCCGGCATTACTGTCTGCTCCTTGTTGACGATATAATTTTAAATATTATACCAGAATGCATGCCCCAAATCCCGATATAGAAACTTGTCATTGCGAACGAAGTGAAGCAATCTTATCGCTGAGGCCTGCTTAATCCGCTACGAAATCAGGACGAATTTTTTTGGTTACAAAGACAACTACCGAAAAAATGAGCAGGGCCGATGCAAGCAGTCCGGCAGCCACAAATATATTATTGAGCAAGGCAGGTTTTATCAAAAGTATGAGGCCAAGGAAGAACATCATGAGTCCGGAAAGGAGCTTTAACTTTCGTCCCTGCCATTCTGTCAGCTTTTTGGCGCCGAGAGTTATTGTGAAAATCAATACTATGATAGTCAATGGTATAATGTATATACAGTTATAAAGGATAAGATAAAGATAGTACTGCAGTGTTGTAAGATCATTCAATGTCAGGATCCTTGTAAACACCATGGGAAAGCCTGCAGTGCAAAGCAGTTCATAGGTATTTGCCGCCACCGCAAGCACGACCGTCCCTGCCATTATCGAAGATAAAGAGGTTGATTTAAGCAGGTTTCTCATGCGTTCGAAGAGCTTCGGTTTTGCCTTCTCGGGGATGGAAAGGGAGACCCCTTTCTTGAAAAAGAAAAAATCCTTGATGTTTATCCCTGCAACAGCCAGCGCTACTGCCCCGGCAACAGTGGTTATGATGATGATCTGTCCTGCGAGCATAAAGAGATTCAGCCACGCTGCCATAAATATAAAGTAGATGAATCCCGAGAAAAAGACAAAAGTCCCGCCAATAAGCAGCATCCTCTTTCTTGACCTTGCATGTATCATCAGGCTGAGCAGAAAGAATAGCACAAAGAATGCGCATGGATTAAAGCTGTCCATCCCGCCGAGGATTACAGTCAATACAGGCAAAGAGAATTTTGACGAGTCAACCTTCCCTACAAATGGAAGGTCTACTGTCTTCTGTACTTCCTGTTCAAATGTCTTGTTCAGTCTTTCAACAGGATCGATGCATGGATTCTCAATGCAGTACTTTATCCTGTTTTCAATATCTTTCGCTGTATTCTCAGAAAAGCCTATAAATACCTCTTTATCAATAAAAGTAACCGGAACGCTCGTGGATTTCATCCCGGCAGATTTAGTCATGCCCTGGAAAAAACTCCTGTTAGACTGGTTGCGCCAGACTTCAAACGAGTTAATCACAAGACGTGGATATTTTTTGCTTAATGCATCCAAAAATACTTTTTCATGTTCGCAGTGCGGACAGCCCTCTCCCCTGAAAAAATAGACTATTACTTTCCTGTCCCCCACCGCTGTTCCCTCCTGCGATCCTGCTGCAGAAGGCAACAATGCTGTGATAAGCAACAGGACTAAAGACAGGAAGGCTGGGATATAAAAGAAGTAAAAGTTATGTCGAAATTTATCAAATGTTTTCATTTTACTCTTTACCCCGACAGATAAAAGAAAAAGGCATGGCGGAGAGAGAGGGATTTGAACCCTCGGTGAGTTTCACCCCACACACGATTTCCAGTCGTGCTCCTTCAGCCGCTCGGACATCTCTCCATTAAATAAATGTATCAGAAATATTAACCGATAAAACAGGGTTTAATCAACTTGTACGAGTGAGATTTAACCCTCTTAATTCATAAATTTTCCTGAATGACGAAAGGATATAGTGTTTGAGCGGCTTTATTTGCCCGATATTCAGACAGTATGTATTTTGATAAATAATGAGGGCAAATTCCTCGGAGGGCGAAGACCGAGAATGAGCGTCCGCACTCAGGCGGATTCGCCGAGGAGAAAGGACACTATGTCCTTTCGTCATTATCATAGTTTATGAATTATCTGGGTTAAGTAAGTTTTTTCTTCAAAATCTCATTCAACATCCGGGGATTGGCCTTGCCCTTCATCGCCTTCATGACCTGGCCGACAAAGAAACCCAGAAGCTTTTCATCACCGGCCTTGAACCTCTCGACCTCTTTCGGGCTCTTTGCTATAACATCATCGATAGCCTTTTCGATCGCCCCTTCATCGCTCACCTGGATAAGACCTTTTTCTTTTACGATTGCCTCAGCGTCTTTTCCTGTCTTGTACATCTCATCAAACACAGTCTTGGCGATCTTTCCGCTTATCGTGCCCTTATCTATGAGCTTGAGCATATCTGCAAGCTGTGACGGCTTTAAAGGACATTCCTCTATTGTCTTGTTTTCTTCATTTAACAATCTCATCAGATCACCCATCATCCAGTTGGATACTGCCTTTGGCTGGCCTCCTGACCTGACTGTTTCCTCGAACCATTCAGCAACTGCCTTCTCAGACGTAAGGAGGTCTGCATCATACTCTGGAAGTCCGAATTCAGATACAAACCGCCCTCTTTTTACATCGGGCAACTCCGGCAAAGACGCCCTTATCTCATCTATCCATTTCTGTTCAACGGTTATTGGCACAAGGTCGGGGTCGGGGAAATACCTGTAGTCATGTGCCTCTTCCTTGGAGCGCATGGATTCTGTAATTCCCTTGTTCGAATCCCACAGCCTTGTCTCCTGTATGATCTTGCCGCCTTCTTCTATCACCCTGATCTGCCTTTTAATCTCATATTCCAAAGCCTTCTCGACGAACTTGAATGAATTTATGTTTTTAACCTCGGCCCTTGTGCCGTATTCTTTTTGGCCGATCGGCCTTATCGAGACATTCGCATCGCATCTCAAAGAGCCCTGTTCCATGTTCCCGTCGCAGACGCCAAGGTACCTCAGTATCGTCCTGAGTTTCTTCATATACTCAGCTGCCTCCTTAGGGCTTCTGATATCAGGTTCGGACACTATTTCCATCAAGGGAACGCCTGTCCTGTTGAGATCTACAAAGCTGTAATTTCCGGCACCTTCTTGTATGTTTTTTCCCGCGTCTTCTTCCATATGTATCCGCGTAATGCCTATTTTTTTTATTTCCTCATCAACAACTATCTCTATATATCCATGTTCGCATATCGGATTTTCATACTGGCTTATCTGATAGCCCTTCGGAAGGTCCGGATAGAAATAATTCTTTCTCGCAAACCTGCTGTAAGCTGATATCCTGCAGTTCATCGCAAGCCCTGTCCTTATCGCAAACTCAAGCGCCTTTTTATTTAAAACAGGAAGGACGCCCGGCATTCCAATGCATATCTGACAGGTCTGGGTATTTGGTTCTGAACCGAATTTTGTCGAACATCCGCAGAAGATTTTTGTATCCGTAAGCATCTGCGCATGTACTTCGAGCCCTATAACCGCTTCGTATTTCATAAATTCGGCTTCCTCTTATGCCATTCGGTTGACTGCTCGTAAGCGTATGATGCCTTCAGAATTGTCTCTTCATCAAAGTGCTTGCCTATCAGTTGTAATCCTACAGGCAGGTTCTCTGATGTAAATCCGCAAGGTATCGAGATCCCTGGCACTCCTGCAAGGTTCACAGAGATAGTAAAGATATCAGCAAGGTACATCTGAAGCGGGTCATCGGTCTTCTCACCCATTTTAAATGCAGGTGTAGGCGAGGTCGGTGTCAGTATAAGATCGACATTTCTAAAGGCATTATCAAAGTCATTTTTAATAAGGGTCCTTACCTGCTGCGCCTTTTTATAGTATGCATCATAATATCCTGACGAAAGGGTATATGTTCCGAGCATTATTCGTCTTTTGACTTCGGCGCCGAATCCCTGCGCCCTTGACCTCATATACATATCCATCAGGTCTCTGCCTTCTGCCCTGAAACCGTACTTTACTCCGTCATACCTCGCAAGATTGGAACTTGCCTCTGAGGTTGCAAGCACATAATATGCAGCAACAGCGTATCCGGTGTGGGGAAGCGAAACCTTAACAGGCATAGCGCCGAGTGAATCGAACGTCTTTATCGCATCTTTTACAGCCTTTTCTACTTCAGGGTCCATTCCCTCTAAAAAATACTCCTCAGGGATACCGATCTTCATCCCTTTTATGTCCATACCTATGACCGATGCGAAATCAGGCAGATCAATAGGCGCTGATGTTGAATCCATAGGGTCCCTGCCCGAGATAATATTCATAAGGATTGCGGAATCCATAACATTCTTTGTTATCGGTCCGATCTGGTCAAGGGATGATGCAAAGGCAACCAGTCCATATCTCGAAACCCTTCCGTATGTTGGTTTCAGTCCGACAACACCGCAAAGCGCTGCAGGCTGCCTGATCGAGCCTCCTGTATCAGAACCAAGCGCTGCAATGCATTCGTCCGCTGCAACAGCGGCAGCAGAGCCGCCGCTTGAACCTCCCGGTATCCTTTTAATGTCCCACGGGTTTCTTGTTGTATGGAAACCTGAATTTTCTGTTGATGAGCCCATTGCGAACTCATCGAGATTGGTCTTGCCTGAAAGCACATATCCGCTTTCGATCAATTTTGAAGTGACTGTGCTCTCATAAGGGGGGACGAAATTTTTCAGTATCTTCGAGGAGCATGTTGTCAGAATACCTCTTGTACACATATTATCTTTTATTGCCATAGGGATACCCGAAAGGATCTTCTTATTCCCTGCAGTGATGTCCCTGTCGGCTTCTTCGGCCATCTTCAGGGCGTCTGCCAGGGTTAAGGTCACATACGCCTTGATTTTATCTTCGACCGCGTCGATCCTTTTGTAAACTGAAGCTGTTATATCACCGGCAGAGACCTCGCCTTTTTCGAGCATCCTGCTTAATTCAGAAATACCAAGACTGTAAAGTTCCAAAAATTCCTCCGAGAAATATTTAAGATTAATGAGTTTAGCACCCTGACTTTAAAGTTTTCAAGGAAGGCAGGTCCTTTCTTGTTTGCAGGTTATCAGAAGAGTGAAAAAGAAATACTATTTCATTTCTTTTTATTGAAATCAACCTTAATGATTTTTTTGCCTTTCTCCGGTTTTTCAGCTCCTTTTTTATCAGCCTTGGTATCCTGCACTTTTTCCCCCTGCGGAGACACCCAGAACTGTGCATTCAGTTCTGGCGAAAATATCGACAGGATCTCATCTGCGGGAATAAAGCATTTTTCTTTATTTGACCCGAAAACAAGTGTTGCCGAAATGCCGTCATCATCCCATCCGAAATTCATCTGCCTGTTAAATACCAGGACAATACCCTTTTCTTTCTCTTCAGGCAGAAACCCCCTGTTGCCGATAATCACTTTTTTGGAATGTCTTGTCTGGATAAAGACCCTTCCTGCAAGATTGAGCAGTTCATAAAAAACCTGCTTCTTAAGATCATTAAGGTTTGCAGCCATAATCAGATACTATTATAATGCAGATTTGTCCAAGATAAAATGATAAAACAACTGAGTATAGGATTATGGTATCTCAGGGTATTTTATGACTATATCCTCACCGCTCAGGGCCTCCACAAGAAAGGTCTTTAAAAATCTCTTTTCTTCGGCGCTCAGACCAAGGGGTTTAAGCGCTTTATTCCCCTTCCCTCCGCCTTTGTCTAAAAACTCTACGACCTCATCGAGTGTGCCGAAAACGCCGTTGTGCATGTAAGGGGCTGTCTTTGATATATCTCTCAATGTCGGCGTCCTGAATGCCTTCCAGTCCATCTTATCCTTTGTAATAAGATATCTGCCCGGGTCCTCTTTGAGATTCCTGTAATCCTTATAATGATATACCTTGGCAACAAACCTCATCGTTGCGGTCACACCCGGCTCGTTCAGCAGCACTGGATTTTCAGGGACATTCAATGCATAAAATTTATTATCAGCGAGATTTACTCCGTGGTGGCATTCAGTGCATTCCCCCTTGCCTATGAAAATCTCCAGGCCTTTTCGGGCATCCGAAGAGAGCGCATTCTTATCGCCGGCCAGATATTTATCGAGCGGTGAATTCCTTGAAATAAGTGTGCGCTCAAACGCAGCGATCGCCATCGCAATCCTCTCCCTTGTTACTTCACCATTGAAGACTTTCTTAAAGGCTTCGACATATTCAGGCACAACCCTTATCTGTTCTTCAAGGAAGTCGAGGTTCTTGTTCATCTCAAAGGCGGACATCATGGGGAAGAGCGCCTGATCCTCAAGGGTCTTCACCCTGCCGTCATGGAAAAGGTATTTTTGAAAGACCACATTGATAAGTGTGGGTGAGTTCCGCCAGTTCTTTGTTGTAGGATAGCTGAGAGAGATGTCCTGTCCGTCCGTAAAAGACAGTTCAGGCATATGGCATGTTGCACAGCTCATCGTGCTGTCACCTGAAAGCCTCCTGTCGAAAAAAAGCTTTTTCCCAAGCTCGATCTTCTCAGGTGTCTGAGGGTTATGTTTTGGTATAGGAGCAGCTTTAAAAGGTTCAAGGTGGCCGGCAAATGCGTTCAGTGATAAAGCAAAAAAAAGTGTTGTGAAAATTATTACTTCGGCAACAAATTTCCGTAATTTGTCATTCCCGCAGTCTTTAGGCGGGGATCCAGAAAGAACAGGGACTCTGGATGCCCGACTAAGAACCTCGGGCATGACGATATTTAATTGCCGGGTTAATAACAGACAATAAAATAACAGGGTTGATAAAGTATTTGAGCGGCTTTTTTGCACGCAATTCCTTAAGTAAAGAATCATAATATAAAAGCGGGCAAAACCTCGGAGTCCCGGTTTTATCCCGATAGCAATCGGGAGAATGAGCGAAAATACTGTATCAATCCCTGAATTATTTCTTAACATTTCTGAGTTCCTCCTCTATGATCTTCTTCAAATATTCATATGACCTGTTGCCTATGACCTTTCTTCCATTGATAAAATAAGTGGGTGTGTTGTACAAATCAAGGTCAACAGCAAGCTTTTTGTCCCTTTCGATAATTGCAGAGTGTTTCATCTTATCAAGCGCTTCAGTAAAGACCTTCACATCCAATCCTATCTCCTTTGCATATTTAATGAGGTTTTCCCTGTCAAGCCGGGGAGATTTCCTGATAAGCATGTCGTGCATCTCCCAGTATTTGCCCTGATCCATAGCCGCAAGTGAAGCCTCTGCTGCGATATGGGAATAATCACGGTATTTATACGGGTAGTTCTTGATCACAAGCCTTATTTTGCCTTTATAGTTACCCATAATTTTTTTGACGGTCGGACCGGCCGCAACACAGTGAGGTCACTGGAAGTCGAGGAATTCGATTATTGTGACAGGGGCATCCGCATGACCGAGTTTCGGGGAATCTCCTATGGGGACATTATATCTTTTTTCGTCGGCATACGAAGTCCCTGAAATTATAATAAGCAGGAATATAACAATATATCTATACATGTCTGTTCAAAATAAATTGCACAAAGAAAGGCGGAATGGAAAATAAACACAATAACGACTCCTTGTAAAAAAAGAGCCCAATACCCGAAAAAGGAGAAGTCCAAGCGTGCTCTTGATCGCAATATTATCAAAATGAGGGGTGCAGTCTCAATTAGCATGTCGATTTATTGCGTTTATTTTCCATTCCGCCTTTTCAGTGGCCTTATTTTAGAGCGTAATGTTCTAATATCCTTTCTTCTCTACCCACCTCGCATGTCTTTTCTTCGCCCATTCAAGGGGCACGGTCCCGTATACCATTATCCTGAATGTCCCTGGATTGGCAAGCGTTGCAAGATATATATGTGAGGGGACGGCTATTAACAGAACATCAAAACTTATATTGTGAACCAGATGCGAAAGGAGTACCCATCTGTTTATATCTGCGATCATAGGCCTCAGCCATATAATCAGACCGGATGCAGCTATAGCAATGCCGGTAAGGAGGAGAAGCAGATAATATCCCTTCTGCCCTGCATTCAATCTATCTTGCGGGGGAACGGTCGTTCCTTTTGAAAAGTATCCCCCGCCCTTTAATATCCATATTATATCTTCACCTGTAAATATCAGCGAAACAGGGAGATAATTGAATATCGTTAAAAACAGGGATACGGCAAAAACAAGGCCTGCATAGTTGTGAATTACCCTCATCTGGTCAAAACTTCCAAAGAGAGAATTCATCTGTTCGAGATGAAAAAGGAACCCGAACCCGCTTATCGCAAGTATGAAAAAGGTTACTGCCAGAACCCAGTGGTTAAGTATCTCAAATGCGTTTGCCTTTCTGACCATATTACTCATCCTTTTTCACCTCCTCTTCAAACTTTTTCGGGCCAAAGGCGACATAATGAAGCAGTGATGCAACCACTGCTCCTCCCAGACCCCAGTAGGCAAGGGGCTTGAGGACATTATTCCAGAAGACCACGCTCTCCGGTATGGCAGGTCTTTCATTCATTCCATAAATCTTTGGAGGATCCTGAAATGCATAAAGCACTCCAAGTCCTCCAAGGTCGGATTCTCCATAAAGTTTCTGATAGCCTGCTGCCTTTGCCTTGCTCATCACCGCATCTCTTT
>JAKAKQ010000150.1 GCA_021813425.1 Nitrospirota bacterium | reverse complement strand
TGCATGCTCAGAGAGAGTCGCTAAAACAGCCATGCCGATGGCAACACCGAATATGCCTACAGGAAACTGTATCAGCCTCATCGAATAATAGAGATATGTAATGCTCCCTTCCGGAAGAAATGAAGCAAGGATATTGCTTACAATAATGTTTATCTGATTGACTGCCAGAGCCATTGTAGCCGGAATAAGCAAAATCGCCATTCGTTTAAGTCCCGGATGTCTGAAGTTTGGATTAAAGCCAATGCGGTATTGATTTTTATAAAAAGAGGGCAGCTGAAATGCAAATTGGACAAGACCTCCCAATACAACACCAATAGCTACTGCTATGATAGGCTGCGTAAAAAAACCGACAAAAAGAATAACGGTCAGGATAATTGTCATATTAAGCATTGCAGGGGCAAGTGCAGGGATGAAAAATACCTTTTTGGTATTCAGCGCGCCCATGACAAGGGATGCAAGACTTATGAACAGGAGAAATGGGAACATGATCCTTGTGAGTAATACTGTCAAAGAAAACTTTTCAGGAGATTTGAGAAAACCCGGTGCGATCAAAGAAACTATGCCGGATGAAAATATAATGCCAAGCAGGCATATCAGCCCAACTACAACTATAATAAATGTAAAAGTGATTCTTACAAGTTTTTTTGCCTCTTCTTCGCCCTGTTTTTGCCGGTATTCGGTCAAAACAGGTATGAACGCTGATGACATCGAACCTTCTGCAAAGAGTTCCCGCAAAAGATTGGGAATTCTGAATGCTGCAAAAAAAGTGTCTGAAAGACCGGTAGCACCAAAATAGACAGCAAGGATCATATCTTTTACATAGCCGAGTATGCGACTTATAAATGTCGCAACCGACATTATACCTGCTGCCTTTGCAATCTTTCCCTTTTCGTCCATAGTTGCGTTGATTATATCAAATCAGAGGCAGTTGTACACGAACCGTTAATCGCGAGGCCCCGAAAAAGATTAACAGATCCCTTTCGGCCTCATGAATTTTGCGGATGATTAAGGCGGCACAGACTGAAATCACATCAGGGTTTTGCGCAGCAGCCAGGCCCTGACCAGCCGTGCCTCTTCATAACTCACTGCGCCATTGAAGTGTTCTATAACAGGATTTAGAGCCCCTTGCCCAAGGGACAAAAATACTTTCTCGACCTCTTTCCTCTTTGTCGGATCGACAAGACGGTCAATATCGATGTCACGTCCGTCACAAATAAGCCTCTCAAGATGCGAGGAGATGGTGGTGGGTGCAAGGTTGCGCAGTTTTGCGATATCCGCAAGCGACATCCCCCTTTTAAAAAACTCATAGGTCTCTTCAACTGTTTCACCCTTTTTTTTATTCTTAGACCGGCCTGCTGAAGGACGCATGACATCCGCGGATCGCCCTCCCGGGACCACTTTGCCCGGATTGTCACTCAAATACTCTTTTATCTCCCGGATAAATTCTTCCCCATGCCGTTTTAGCTTGGCGTCGCCGATACCGCTGATCATTCTCATATCAGGTAATGTGACAGGAAAATATCTGCACATCTCGTGGAGGGTCTTGTCTGAGAATATTACGTAGGGAGGGACCCGATGCTCTTCAGCAATCTTCTTTCTGAGACTGCGAAGCCTCCCAAAAAGGGTTTCATCATAACGCCCGGCGTCACTTCCGCCTTGCTGTTTCTTTTTTGCAGGCCTTTCTTCCCTTTTCAAAGCCTTCACCCCCTCTATGCCGTAAAGCACTTCAGAGCCCTTTGGGGTCAGCTTTAGGACCGGGTAAGGATCACCTTCCTGCCGGATCATGTCTTGTGCGAGAAGCTCATTAACAAGGAACCTCCAGTGTTTCTTGTCCTTATGTTTTCCTGCGCCGTAGGTTTTTATCTCATTATGTTTGAGTTCCCGTACCCGCTTCGTATCGGCGCCGGTCACGATATCGATAATATGGCCTATACCAAACCGCTGCTGTGTCTTCGAAATTGCCGATAGTATTATCTGTGCATCGATGGTAATATCTATCTGTTCGACGGTTCCAGTGCAGATATCGCAGCCGCCGCAATTGTCGCCGGGGTAGTCCTCGCCGAAAAACGCGAGGAGTTGTTTGCGCCTGCATACATTGTGGGAGGCATACTCTACGGTCTGGTTCAGTTTTTCCAGCGCAATCAATCGCTTGTTCTCATCCACTATCTGGTCGATGAAGTAACGGATCTTAGGGATATCCCCCCTGCTGAAAAACAGGAGGCAACGGGCCGGCTCGCTATCGCGTCCCGCGCGCCCTGTTTCCTGATAATAACCTTCGATATTCTTTGGAAGATCTGCATGGACAACGAACCTCACATTCGACTTGTCAATGCCGAGACCAAAGGCGATAGTCGCCACAATCACCTGCGACTCATCCCTGTTAAACGCCTCCTGGTTCCTGCTCCGCTCCTCGGAAGACAACCCTGCGTGGTAGGGGAGCGCCTTAATCCCCCTGGATGCCAGAAAAGCTGCCGTCTCCATTACCGCATCACGGGTTGTCCGGTAGATAATGCCTGCTTCGTCCTGGCGCTCGCCGAGAAAATCCAGTATCTGGGCTTCAACCCTCGATTTCGGTTTCACCTCATAGAAGAGGTTCTCGCGGTTAAAGGAGGCACGCACGATAAAGGGATCCCGGATGCCGAGCTTATTGATGATATCTTCCTGAACCTTATGTGTGGCTGTCGCGGTAAAGGCTGCGACAGGCACATCGGAAAAAACCTTTGGAATTAGGGAAAGGCTGAGATAATCTGGCCGGAAATCATGGCCCCATTCAGATATACAGTGCGCCTCGTCTATAGCAAAGAGAGAGATGGGGATGGTCTTCAGCCTTTCGATAAAATGCGGCATGGCAAACCTTTCAGGGGCGATATAGAGAAGCTTTATCTTATTGTTTGCCAACATGCGGTAGACATCCGAAATCTCATCGGCGCTCATCGAGCTGTTCATAAAGGCAGCGCGTATCCCGTTTTCGAGCGCCGCATCAACCTGGTCCTTCATGAGAGAGATGAGCGGACTGATAACAACAGCGGTCCCTTCCATCATCTTTGCCGGAAGCTGGTAGCAGAGCGATTTCCCGCCTCCTGTGGGCATGACTGCAAAGACGTCCTGTCCGCTCATTATGCTCTTGATGATACTTTCCTGATTAGGACGGAATGCCTGGAATCCAAAAACGGTCTTCATAGTGTCCATTATTGCGTAGTCGCAGTTTCTGTTGTTCCAATCCATATGCCGCTATTTTAGCACATCAGCCGTTTATTCCTTTCCGGACCCACTCAACCAGCGAGATGCCCATGCAGATGACTTTAAATGCGTGTATCAAACCTGTCATTGGATTCAAACTCAATCCCAGACCAGCGCATATAAAGCGCTGACACAGGATTATTTTTTTGTCCTGCCTTGAAAATCTTCTCCTGTTCCCTTTACAATTCGGTATGACCATTTTAGAGAAGATCGTAGCAAAAAAAAAGGAGAGGCTCTCGTTTTTAAAACACAGGACATCATTGCCGGAACTCAAGTCGCTCATAAGAGATATCGAAAGTCCGAGGGATTTTCAAAAGGCAATAAAAAGGGATTCAGGTGCGATTAGGCTTATTGCAGAGATCAAGAAGGCGTCTCCTTCAAAAGGGCTTATAAGAAGCAATTTCAATCATCTTGAAATCGCAGCCATATACGAAAATGAAAAGGTTGATGCAATATCAGTACTGACAGAAGAGGATTTTTTCCAGGGGGACCTAAAATTTTTGCCGGACGTTAAGGACACAACTACAAGGCCGGTTTTAAGGAAGGATTTTATCTTTGACATATACCAGATTTACGAGGCGAGGGCTTACAAAGCGGATGCAATTTTGCTCATAGCAGCAATACTTGAAACAAACCAGGCTCAAGAGTATCTTAGCCTTTCTCGGGAGTTAGGGATGTCGGTATTATTTGAGGTTCATAATATGGACGAACTGGATATGGCGCTCCTGATAAAAGCCCCTGTTATAGGCATCAATAACAGAAATCTTAAGACGCTAAAGATTGATTTGAATACCTCTTTAGAACTGAAAAGGGAGATTACCAAAGAAAGAATTGTTGTAGCTGAAAGCGGGATTAGAACAAGTGAAGATGTTTTACAGCTTCAGGAGGCAGGTCTGGATGCAATGCTTATAGGCACATCTTTTATGGAATCGCAGAATATTTCTGCAAAGATTGATGAGTTAAGAGGGAAAAAATAAAGATTTTTCCTGTTATATGCTTATGTTAAAATAAGCCTTATACAATCAAATCTACTTAATAAATAAACCTTCTGGAGGAAAGCGATGCAAGAGACAAAGGTAGTACTCCCTGACAGGGAAATACCAAAGCAATGGTATAACATTATGGCAGATATGCCGAACCTTCCTAAACCACCATTACACCCTGGCACAAAACAGCCTGTAGGGCCGCAGGATCTTAGCGCTATTTTCCCTATGGCCTTGATCGAACAGGAGGTATCGACTCAACGCTGGATTGATATCCCTGAAGAGGTGTTGAATATTTACAGCCTCTGGAGGCCTTCTCCATTGTACAGAGCGCATAGACTTGAGGCAGCGCTTGGGACCCCTGCAAAGATATATTATAAATATGAAGGCGTAAGCCCTGCTGGCAGTCATAAGCCGAATACTTCAATACCACAAGCATATTACAATAAGAAAGCCGGCATAAAAAGGATCGCAACAGAAACAGGAGCAGGCCAATGGGGGTCTGCACTTGCACTTGCCGGAAGTCTTTTCGGGATTAACATTACAGTCTATATGGTGAGGGTCAGTTTCAACCAGAAACCATACCGGCGAATATCCATGGAGACATGGGGCGCAACGGTTCATGCAAGTCCTTCAAATTTGACTAATTCAGGCAGAAAGATCCTTGAAGCCGACCCCGACAGTCCGGGGAGTTTAGGGATAGCTATTTCAGAGGCTGTAGAAGATGCAGCAACACACAATGATACAAATTATGCCCTTGGTTCGGTTTTAAACCATGTTTTGCTCCATCAGACAGTTATAGGTCTTGAGGCAAAAAAACAGTTCGCACTTATCGGCGATTACCCTGACATAATAATAGGCTGCTGCGGAGGTGGTAGCAATCTCGCTGGCGTAAGCTTTCCTTTCCTTCAGGACAAGATAAACGGCAAACAGCTCAGAGTTTTAGCTGTCGAGCCGATATCATGTCCAACCCTGACAAAAGGTGAGTTCAGGTACGACTTTGGAGATACAGCAGGACTGACACCTTTGCTTATGATGTATACGCTTGGACATGATTTTGTGCCTCCTGGAATACATGCAGGCGGACTTAGATATCATGCTGATGCGCCGCTGATATGCCAGCTTTATCATGATAAGCTGATAGAGGCAACGGCATACGGGCAGACGGCTGTTTTTGAATCCGCTATCAAATTTGCAAAAACAGAAGGGATAATCCCAGCCCCTGAAAGCGCGCATGCGATTAAGGGCGCTATTGATGAGGCTGTCAAGGCGAGGGAAGAAGGGAAACAAAAAACCATCTTCTTTAATCTCAGTGGTCACGGAAATCTTGACATGACTGCTTATGAGGATTACCTCGCAGGAAAACTTGAGGACTACGAGTATCCAGAGGAGAGGATCAAAGAAGCGCTGAAAAGGCTTCCGGTGGTTTAGTTATTCCGGCTTGTTTGGTCTTGCGGGAATGACAAACATGTTTGGTTTATAGGCAGACGCTCAATAAACAATGGTAAAAGTCAAAATCTGCGGAATAACCAATATTGATGATGCAAATGCAGCAGTCGACTTTGGCGCTGATGCCCTTGGATTTGTTTTTTTTAAAGACAGCCCTCGATATGTCTCACCTGAGAAGGCTATTTCAATAATAAAAAACCTGCCTTCTTTTATAACAACAATCGGCGTGTTTGCAAATGAGCATATCGAGAATATAGAAAAGATAGTCTCTTCAACAGGCATGGATGTAATACAGATGCATGGAGAGGAACCTCCTGTGATGTGTAAATGCTCAAGGCGGATCATCAAGGCAATAAGGGTTAAGTCTCTTGAAAGCCTTGACCCTCTCAGTAAATATAAGGATATGGTCTCAGCCTTTCTCCTTGACACTTACTCTCCGAATATTCTTGGCGGGACAGGGAGAATTTTTAACTGGGACATAGCGATAGAGGCAAAGCAGTTCGGCAGGATAATTCTTGCAGGAGGGCTTAACCCTGATAATGTTTCAGATGCGGTCAAGCGTGTAAGACCATATGCGGTCGATGTAAGCAGCGGGGTTGAGCTTAAAAAAGGGAAAAAAGACCATAAAAAAATGAAACTTTTTATTGAAAGGGCAAAAGGGGCATAACCTGTCTTCTTCCTTTTAAAAAGCAACCTTCAAACCTTTCCTTAAAGATTTCTTCATAAAACATAAGACTATTGATCCCTGTCCCTTCTACACTGCTATTGCAATTTCCTTATGTCCTTTTCGGACTTTTGGCTGAGTTTTTATAAAACTGTTGACATCCTCGCTCACTCTATTTACCAGCCGGTTTACCTCTTCTGCAACTCGACCGGAGATAAAGGATTGACCGCATTTACTGCAAATGTTTGCCGTTACATTTTTGACAGTCACTTTAAGGTCTTTTACTTCAAAGACCATTTCTGTGCGTCCCGGCTTTATAAGCCCCTTGCATTCGGGACATAATCTCTTTTTCTCTTTATTCATCATTTTTTTCCTCCTTTTCTACGTTGTTGATAATTGCATATCCATTCAACATCCGACGGGATGTAAACCGTAACGATGTAGATCATCTCGGGGTCTGCATAATTGCAAACTACATGAAGCGGCAAGCCGTTTATCATCTCTGGCTGCTTGGAAATATCTATGTTCCCAGAAAAGTATTTTGAGAACATTCCTTGGATGAATTGCTGATGTCCCTTCTTTGAGTTGCCGATATTTGGGGATGTTGCTATTGTAGTAATCGACGCAAACTCAAGGAGGCGGTTAATTGCCTCTATCTCTTTTATAATAACGTTTTCCCTCTTAGGTATGAGGTAGTTTTTCTTATTCGATTCCAAAAAATAATCCAAGTCAATATCCAATATCAGATTACGCGATACAATATTGCATAGAGCAACTTCTCTTCTTTCGATAATAGTTGACCCTTAAGGTACTTATTTAACTTATTAACTATAGCTATTGGCGTTTCATAATTAATGTAATTTTCAATTTCATTGTGCCTATTCGGATAACAACAGAAAGCGACATCTTGAATAATCCCCATAGTCAGAGCAGGAACAATAAAGGAATCATAGTGAATCTTCCGCTTTTTAATGCAATCTGCTATTTCTTCTGGCGATACCAACGTATCAAAACTATAACTAGGAGTTAAAAAGTCGGCATGATAGTCAATATGAACCAATTGTGCCCTCAGATTTAGTTTCTTTTCCCATATTGTCTTGGTCCAATAATATAATGCATATTGATGAGAACCGAAAACATAAATGTTTCTGTTTTCGTCTTCAAATATTTTTTCGTACAAAATCTTTTAAGGTAAAAAAGTAGTTAGCATTGTCATCTTTTGGAATAAAATAAAGCAAAATGCCTGTATACTTTATTTTTGGGTAGAATGTAACCATAATTCCTAAAGTTTTTAATCCTGACGATTTAATGTAATGAGAATCATAACACAGATATTCATCGTACGTATCCTGATATTCAAAATCATCAGAATCAACAATTGAAATTTCATGTGTAATGTAATTCCCGCCAATTGTCTGCTTATTAAAACTGATTATTTCAATCTTTAGGCCCCAAAAATCGCCCTGACGCAAATCAAAACCAGTATCAATTTTTTCTATTTCAGTAGAGCTGTTTAACTTAATTTTTTCAAATGCATTAATTTTCAGTCTAAAATCATTATTTTCATCTTTACATTGAAACCATGCACCTGATTCAATAGCATACTGAATCGGTACTTTCATCCTTTTTTCCTTCATAATACCCCTCTCTTTCGGCAATATCCGAAGAAAAGATCATCAATTTTAGTTCCTCATATTCGCATTACTCACATCGGCAATCTTTCTCGATTTCTATTTTATTAGCATCGATCTTTTCCTTGTTTCCCTGGCAGTTTATGCAGGTTTTCTTTCAGAGTTTACCCTTATTACTGTCTTCACATTCCCCCTCGGGTTAAAGTCTCCCACTACTTCGATATATCTGGGCTTCAGCTTCTTGCTCAACTCTGAATATATCCTGTTTGTAGCCTCCTCATGTGAGATGTATGCATTTCTGAAGGAATTGAGGTACAATTTAAGCGACTTTAACTCGACAATTTTTTTTGCAGGGATGTATTTTATAATAATCGTCGCAAAATCAGGATATCCTGACCTTGGGCATAGACAGGTGAATTCAGGGAAGTTTATGTTTATCTCATAATCCCGCTCTGGATAAGGGTTGTCCCATAGTTCGAGCTGTATTTTTTTTATCGACCTTTCACCATATTTCATATGCAAATCTACCATTTGCCCTGAAATTTTGTAAAGTATTGCTTGACAAAGATATTCGAATTTAGTATTTTACTATTAAAAATAGTTCTTCTTAATAAACAAATCCCGCATTGATAGGCAAAAACCTTCAGGGATATTTGTATCCAAAAAGTAAAACCCGAATGAGGAGTTGAATATGGGAAACATCTCGATTTCCGAATTAAAAGAAAAGACCATTGACGAATTGACAGAGGTTGCAAAAGACTTGAAAGTTGAAGGGGCAGCAGGCATGAGGAAACAGGATCTGATCTTTGCGATTCTCCAGGCACAGACAGAAAAAACAGGGAATGTTTTTTCAGCAGGGGTTTTAGAGATCCTGCCGGACGGCTTTGGTTTTCTCAGATCCCCTGATTACAGTTATCTCCCGGGCCCTGATGATATATATGTATCACCATCCCAGATCCGGAGGTTCAACCTCAGGACAGGCGACCTTGTGTCAGGTCAGATACGACCTCCAAAGGAATCCGAAAGATATTTCGCCTTACTTAAGGTTGAGGCTATAAATCATGAATCGCCTGATGAGAATGTAAACAGACCCCTGTTCGATAATCTTATCCCATATTATCCGACCGAGAGGATAAAGCTGGAATATGATATAACCGATTATTCCACAAGGGTTATGGAGCTCATAACACCCATAGGCATGGGTCAGAGAGGCATGATCGTGGCAGCGCCGAGAACCGGGAAAACCATGCTCCTTCAGTCGATCGCAAAGGCAATCAAGAAAAACCATAGAGATATTCATCTGATAATTCTTCTTATTGACGAACGGCCTGAAGAGGTTACGGATTGGAAACGCCAGGTTTCCGCGGCAGAAATTATTAGCTCAACGTTCGATGAGCCTCCTCAGAGACACTGTCAGGTATCAGAGATGGTTATTGAAAGGGCGAAACGTCTCGTGGAGAGCAAGAGAAGTGTGGTGATACTTCTTGACAGTATAACAAGGCTTGCAAGGGCGTATAATGCGATTATGCCTACAAGCGGAAAGGTGCTTTCAGGCGGGCTCGATTCAAACGCCCTTCAGAAACCAAAAAGGTTCTTCGGTGCAGCAAGGAATATTGAAACCGGAGGCAGCCTGACTATTCTTGCAACAGCGCTTGTAGATACCGGAAGCAGGATGGACGATGTCATATTCGAAGAATTCAAAGGCACCGGCAACATGGAGCTCCATCTTGACAGAAAGCTTGTTGACAAGAGAATATTCCCGACCATTGATATAAACGGTTCCGGAACAAGGAAAGAAGAGCTGCTTGTTGAGAGAGATGTATTAAACAGGATGTGGATTTTAAGAAAGGTCCTCAACCCTTTAAGCACTGTGGAGAGCATGGAATTTCTTTTAGGTAAACTTACCGGGACAAAGAGCAATAAAGAGTTTCTGGATATGATGAATAAATAATATTCAGATGGAAGATAATAGAAAGGCAAAAAAGTACCTCCTGTTCGGGGCGATCATAGGTGGAATAATAAGCCTCTCGATATCAATACTTATGGATACTTTATATGCTGACTCTTTTCAGGGTACGTGGCGCGATGCAATTTCCAAGGATTTATATACATTTTTTTCCTTACAGGTCTCGCCTAAAAGTCTCATTGTAAATATAGTATTTATTTTTGTCCTCGGCATTCTGACAGCCTTCGGGGCGTTTATGGGCTTTATATTTTCATTTTTCCTCTACAGGTTCTTCAGTTTTCTTGGCAGTAAATGAAGAAGATAGAACTAAAGGACGACGGATATTGTTTTGCATGCGGGAAGATGAATAACTATGGATTGAAGCTTGAATTCATAATCGAAGGTGAGAAGACAGTTTCGATATTCATTCCCCAAAAAATACATCAGGGTTTTAAAGATATTGTTCATGGTGGTATAATCTCAACAATTCTTGACGAGGCTATGATGAAGGCTGCCTTATCCCGGGGAATAAGGGTTGTCACTGCAGAGATGGTTGTGAGGTTCAAGAGTCCCCTGTTTGTTGGGGATAAAGCTTTCATTGAGGCTGAAATAAATAATATAGGCAAAAGGCTTATTGAAACATCAGCTCGGATTAGAAAAAATGACAATTCTGTTATTGCCGAAGCAAAGGGCAAACTCCTAAGGAATGCCTAAGAAATCCCTATCTTCTTTCTGCCTGAGTTTTATAGAAGAAAATCAAAAGGCTATTGTTACATTACTGCTGCTCCTTTCGATTATCGGGGGGATAGTAGGCTACAGATATTATAAACACACCCAGGAAGACCCTGAATTCTGTGTATCCTGTCACCTGATGCAGGAGGCCTTCAAGACATGGCAGATGAGCAAGCATAGGGATTTTCAATGTCAGACATGCCATGGGATGAGCCTCCTTGAACAGAACAAATTGCTTGTCAGTTTTGTTATAAAAGGTACAAAGACCATAAAGCAGGAACACGGCAGGGTAAAACCCTGGGACGCATGTAAGGGATGTCATGGTTCCGCAATTGCTCAGGGCTCGATAACACTAAGCAACTCATACGGACATGCGCGACATGTGTTTATGCTGAACATAAATTGCAGCAAATGCCATACGGGCAACCCCCATACATTTACTCCGAATGAACAGGCTTGCTCTGAATGTCATAAAGACAAGCTGATACATGGTATGGGTATGGAGGGGCTTTCATGTCTAAAATGCCATAGCTACGGTGAAAGGGCGCCTAAGATGATATCAAATGAAAGGTGCCTCAGGTGTCACAAAGATTTACGATTAAAAGGAACGATGTCGTCCTTAAAATGTTTTGACTGTCACCATCCGCATGGGGAAATAAAACCATCAAGCCAGGACTGCCTGAAAAACTGTCACGGCAATGAGGCAAGGGTAGGGCAGCACAGCCTTCACATGACAAAGGCAAAACTTGAATGTCTTAACTGCCATAAGGCTCATACATGGGTTGTAGGGAAGGCAGAAGCAAGGAACCTCTGCAACCGCTGTCACGCATTGAAAGACCCTGCAACTTTTATCTATTAGGCACACTCGAGCTATTCAATCACATAGCTGACTTTTACATCAATGTCTTTTCTCAACGAATGATAAACCGAGCAATATTTTTCCTGTGAAAGGGAGATCGCTCGATCCAGTTTTTTAGGGGTTATGTTTTCACCAGAGATGTGAATTACCATTTCCATGGATCTATAATACTGAGGAGGGGTAAGGTTTCGTTCACCTGAGTAGTCAATCCTGAATTTTGTCACCACAGCCCTCATCTTCTGAAGAAAAGATACAACATCTATCCCAAGGCATCCTGCGACACTCATCAGCAGAGTCTCTGTAGGAGAGCATCCCCACTGGAATTGAGCGTCGTAGTCAACCTCTTCGCCGCGCTGCGTCCTGCCGTGAAAGATCAGCTCCCTCTCCCAGGTAAGCATCCCCTTGTTTACAGGCGGGATATTTTCCTTATATCCCTGTAAAGACCCTTCCAAAGACTCAGTATCTTTTTCCTCTATATTGCCCACTTCTTCCTCCTGAATAATAGTTAAAGTCTAAAATTATAAGTTTAGACATTATAACATAGTAAGCAGGGAGTTGATTTTTTATGAAGGGGATAAGGGGAGTGAAGAGAGGGAGAGACGCGGAAGGCAGGTGGGCATTATTTTTTTGAAAAGAGAGTTAATTCAAATGGCAGTATCTGGTACCTTTGCGGCTTCATTTCGAGACAGTCTAAATGCGATTGATTTTTGATGCAGAATGCGGATATTATTAGAACAAGCGAACCCTGATTAAAGGAGATATTATCAATGAAGGCAAGTGTACTAATAAATGATATTGAAAAGTACAGCGGCAAATATGTTGCTACGAAATCGTTTCTGGATAAAAATGTGATAAGCTCAGGGAAAAACCCTGTAAAGGTATATAATGCCGCAAAGAAAAAAGGGATAAACGATCCGGTCATATTCTATATTCCCGAAAAAGACGTTGTGCAGATTTATAAATGCCGATAAGAGACTGCCCTTTTACATTCTTTAGCAAAGACATATCCCGCCCCGTTCTTCCGGTAAAAATTATTAACCCTCATACAGGCAAAAGCTATCGGACATTCGGCATCATAGACACCGGCGCTGATGATTGCGCCATACCTGCAAGATTTGCCGGCCTTTTAGGACATGATCTAAAATCAGGCAGGATTAAGGAGATTTCCACAGGCAACGGCAAAACCAGGGCTTATGTCCATACTACAAAATTCGAGATTTATCACCCGGCAACAGGAGAACTTACCTATACAATTGATGAATCGCCTATAGATTTTTTACCCAATCTTCATGTAGTACTATTGGGAGTGAACAGCTTTCTTAGCCGTTTTATCCTGAACATAAATTATCCCCGCAAAAAATTTTCAATCAAACGCCCTTAAAACCAAGCGGCAGATTGAGCGAGAGGGATTGGAGTTTTCAGTGTGAGGGGAAATATGGTAAGAAATGAGGAATGACAATAGCAAAATTAAAGACCTGTCACCCTTGCGGCTCTCCTGACCCTCAGACCGGCCCGCCCTATGGCTTTAATGGCGGCGCGATGCAGATAGTTTATGTCTATTCTTCTGAAATAAGATCTGCCGGAGACCTGCTCTGTAAACAGAAAAGACACTCCGGATACTACGTCCCGGAAAAGGAACCAGAAGTCAATTCTTAAATAGAAAGAGGCATTCGAGAAATAGCAATAAAGCAAATAAGCAACGAAATGTCATGCTGAACTTGTTTCAGCATCTTTTTTTGTCTCTCCAAAGCAATACAATTTCTTTGAAAGATAAGCCTTCTAATCTTTTTTCCCTCGCAAATTCATTATAAGCAGACAACTTCTTTTTATTATGAGCAATTTCAAATGCATTAAATGCTTTTTTTATGAATTCCATAAACGCTTCGGATTGAATATTGAAGTCGTCTTTAATTCTAAATCTTATCCGATCAAAATTATCGCTGAGATTCTTCACAAAAACTGAACTGGGCAAATTTATTTTTTCGGCAAGAGACTCCTTCTTATCAAATTTAAGAATACCCAAGCCACTTGCTATCTCGTCTGCGCTAAAGGAGTTTGCTTTAAC